>JAFGOK010000129.1 GCA_016926535.1 Micromonosporaceae bacterium
GCCGATGGCTGGGTCACCGTCGGACCCGACGGTCCAGGCGGTATGACCACAGCGGGCCGGCTGGCCGAGATACAGGCGTTTCCGCGACTGAGCGTCTCCACTCCGAGGCTGGTGGTCCGACCCCTGGTCGCGGAGGACGCTGCCGGGGTCACCGCCGTGTTCGGCGACCGGGTCACCCAGCGTTGGCTTCCCATGCCCCGGGACTACACCGTCGAGGACGCCCGCGACTGGTGCACGACCATGGCCCAGCGGCGGAGAGCCCGCGGAGAGGGAGATCACTACGGGATCATCCGGCGCGCGGACGACCAGCTGGTCGGCTGCGCGTGGGTGCGGCGGGCCGATTGGGGGGTGCGATCCGCGGAGCTGACGTTCGCCGTCGGGCCGAGTACCCGGGGATACGGGGTCGCCCCCGAAGCCGTCGACGTCATCGCCATCGCGCTGCTGCTCGAACATGACATGCAGCGGATCGAGCTCCGCGTGGTTCCCGGCAATCTCTCGGCCCGGCGGGTCGCCGAGAAGGCCGGATTCACCTACGAGGGGCTCATGCGCAACGCCGGTCAGGTCCACAGCGGCCGAGTTGATCTCGAATTGTGGTCGATGGTCGCCGCAGACGTCAGGTAGCCGCCGGGACGCACACCACATCGCCCGTACCGGGTGCTGGCAGGATTGGTGCCGTGAACGACGCAGCGAAGCTCGAACAGACCATTACCGACATCAAGCCAGCACAGCAGCGGGCGATCCAGGAGGCACGTCAGCTCCAGAGCCGCCTGACCAAACCGGCCGGCTCCCTCGGGGCGCTGGAGGACCTGTCCGCGCGGCTGGCTGGCCTCGCCGGGACCTGCCCCCCGCCGCTGCCGGAGCCCGCTGCTGTCGCGGTGTTCGCCGGTGACCACGGGGTGTGTGCGCGAGGAGTCACCCCATGGCCCAGCGAGGTGACCGTCCAGATGATCGCGAACTTCCTGGCTGGCGGGGCGGTGGTGAACGCGTTTTCCCGCCAGATGGGGGCAAGGGTCGTCATCGTCGACGTCGGCGTCGCAGCGACGCTGGAGCCAGCAGATGGCCTCATTCTGAGCAAGATTCGTCCAGGTACGGCGGACCTGGGCTCCGGTCCGGCCATGACGAGGGACGAAGCGGTCGCGGCGCTGGTGGCGGGGATCGACGTCGCCCGGCGCTTGGTCTCGGAGGGCGCCAGGGTCCTGATCACGGGCGACATGGGGATCGGCAACACCACCCCCTCTGCGGCACTGATCGCGGCGTTCGCCGGGGTTGACCCGGCAGCGGCCGTCGGGCGCGGCGGTGGGGCGGACGACGCGATGGTTGCCGCCAAGATTGCCGCGGTCGACGCTGCGGTCTCCCGGCACCGGCTGGAGGTCGAACGGGATCCGATCGCGGTGCTGGCCGGGGTCGGTGGCCTGGAACACGCGGCAATCGCCGGCTACCTGCTGGGGGCGGCGGCCCTGCGGGTTCCGGTGATCCTCGATGGCGTCATCGCCGTATCCGCCGCGCTGGCGGCCCAGGCGATCGCTCCGGATTCGGTTGCCGCGATGGTGGCCGGGCACCGGTCGGCGGAACCGGGTGCGACCGTTGCGCTGGCAGCGCTCGGCCTGGAGCCGTTGATCGATCTCGGTTTGCGGCTTGGCGAGGGGACGGGAGCCGTGCTCGCCCTGCCGCTGGTCGCCAGTGCCGTGCGGGTGCTGCGGGAGGTCGCCACCTTCGACTCGGCCGGCGTGTCCGAGCAGGAGGGGTAGCGGTCGCCAGTCTGCCGCAGGCTGGGCCACTGGCCCGCTATCAGGGCTTGCCCGGCGTCCGGTCGAGCAGGAGCGCGCAGCGGATCAGCCCGATGTGGCTGTAGGCCTGGGGGTGGTTCCCCAGCCCCCGCTCATTTTCGGGGTCGTACTCCTCCGGCAGCAGCCCGGTTGGGCCGGCGCAGTCCAGCAGCTGCGCGAACAGCTCCTCGGCGTCGGTGCGCCGCCCGGTCCGAAGGTAGGCCTCGATGAGCCAGGTCGTGCAGAGGTGGAAGCCGCCCTCAGCGCCGGGCAGGCCGTCATCCCACTTGTACCGGTACACCGTTGGCCCGCTGCGGAGGTCGGCCTCGACCTTGAGCGCGGTCGCCAGGAACCGGGGATCGTCATCAGGTAGCAATCCGGACAAACCAACCCACAGGGCCGCCGCGTCCATTGCCGGGTCGCCGTACGCGATGGTGTATGCCTGCTTCTCCGGGTGCCATCCTCTGGTCAGCACGTCGTCCGCGATGCGCTCGCGCAGCTCGCGCCAGCCGTCGGGGATGTGCCGGGACAGGTGCTCGTACATCGAGATACCGCGGTCGACGGTGTACCAGCACATGACCTTGGAGTAGACGTAGTGCTCCGGGGCCCGCCTGGCCTCCCACAGCCCGTTGTCCGGCTCGTGCCAGCGCCGAGCCACCGCCTCGACAAGGGCCTCCATGAGCCGGAAGTCGAGGTGGCCCGGGGGGCGACACCGGGCGAGTTCGCAGATGAGGTCGGCGACCGGCCCGAAGACGTCGAGCTGGACCTGCCGGGTGGCCGCGTTGCCCACCCGCACCGGGCGGGAACCGGCGTACCCCGGCAGGGTCTCGATGACCGCCTCCGGCCCGAGCTCCGATCCATCCAGGCTGTAGAGCGGGTGCAGCCGTTCCGGGTGCCCGACGGTGCCATCAACGATCTTCATGGTCCAGCGCAGGAGCGCCTCTGCTTCCTCGACCGAGCCCAGATCCAGCAGGACCCGGGCGGCCATCGAGGCGTCGCGCAACCAGCAGTACCGGTAGTCCCAGTTGCGTACCCCGCCGATCTCCTCGGGAAGGGAGCAGGTCGCCGCAGCGAGGATGGAACCGGCGGGGCGGTACCACATCCCTCGCAGGGTGAGCGCGCTGCGCAGGACCTCTTCCCTCGCCCGGTCCGGTAGCCGGAGGCTTCCGGACCAGCCCTTCCAGTAGTTCTCGTTCTCGTCCTGCCGCTCGATCGCCGGACGCTCCTCCGGGTCGATGTGGCTGGCGGACATGCGCAGCTCCAGGACGGCCGCGCCCTCCATCTCGGACAGGTCGATCAGGGCTCTGGCACTCTCGTTGTCGCCCTCCCGGAAGACCTCCCAGTCGACCCCGGGAGAGAACAGCACGATCGGCTCGTTGGGGCCGATGACGAGCAGTCCACTGTCCAGCTGCTTGAGGCGGACGTGGACCTGGCCGAACTCCGGCCGCGGGGCGAATTTGACGATGGCCCGGTCCGTCCCGGTCAGGATCCGGATCAGTGAGGACCCGCCGTTGTGATGATCGAGCGAATCCGCGACCGTCAGCCCGGACCAGCGGGTCTCCACGGTCATCGTGCCTCTGCGGTAGCGCTGGCCGAGCGGCAGCCCACCCCGCTCCGCGGAGATCGTGAAATGGCCGGCGGAGGCGTCGCCCAGCAGGGCCGCGAAGACCGCGGAGGAGTCGGCCTTCGGATAGCACAGCCAGTTGATCTGGGCATCCGGGGCGACCAGTGCGACGGTCTGCCCGTTCGACAGCATGGAGTGTCGCTCGATGGGGATCGCCCGCTCGCCGAACAGCCACCGTCGCCGGGCGATGAGGAGGAGTCCGAGCAGCCGGACGGCGTCGATCGGATCGCCGATCCGATACCGGGCCAGGGTCTGGCCTGGCCCGACCTTGACGCCGAGATCGGGTCCGCGCAACCGGGCGAAGGCGTTCTCGTCGGTGACGTCGTCTCCCAGGTAGACGACCGCGCTCACTGAGAGGTTGGTGCGCAGGGCGTCCAGGGCGATGCCCTTGTTGGTCTGGATGACCGAGAGTTCTGTGACCTCCTTGCCAGTGGTCACCTGGATCTCCGGCCACGAGGCGGGGCCGTTGTGGACCGCGGTGAGGACGCGTTCGGTGACTTCCCGGTGGGCCGCCCTGGTGTGCACGGCGACGCTCGCGGGTTTGATCTCCAGCCGCACGCCCGGCTGGCGACGCACGATCCCGTTCAGCGCGTCGACCAGGTCAGATCGAAGCTGCTGCTGTTCCGGGGACAGGGCGTCAACGAAGCCGATGTCAAACTCCGAGCCGTGACTGCCGACGAGGTGGACCTCGGCCGGAAGGCGGGAGAGCGCGGCGAGATCGCGGAGGGCTCTGCCGGAGACCACCGCAACCGAGGTCTGGGGAAGGGCTGCCAGCGCCCGCACGGCGGCGACCGCCTCCGGCAGCGGCCGGGCGGTCGCGGGGTCCTCGACGATGGGGGACAGCGTTCCGTCGTAATCACACGCGATCAGAAGGCGGGGAGCCCTCGCTGCCTGCTTCGCTGCGGCGCGCAAGGCGGCGTCGAGTGGTTCTGGGCTCAGCACCCCGGCTTCTGCTCGCTCGTTCATCTAGGGCCGATCGCTCTCAGGTGACCCGAGCGCTGTCAGGAAGGAGATCGCCCACCGGTTGACGTCGTGCGCCCGCAGGTAGCGGCGCATCATGCGCATGCGGCGGCGGACCTCCGGCTCCTCGGCGCGCACGGCGTGCAGCAGGGTCTGCTTCAGCCCGTCGAGATCGTGGGGATTGCAGGTGAACGCCTGCCGCAACTCGTCGGCGGCCCCGGCGAACTCGCTGAGCACCAGTGCCCCCCGGTCGTCCACGCGGGCGGCGACATACTCCTTCGCGACCAGGTTCATACCGTCTCGCAGGGGTGTCACCATCATCACGTCGGCCGCGCAGTACAGGGCTGCGAGTTCGGTTCGGCTGTAAGACTGGTGCAAATAGTGCACGGCGGGAACGCCGACGCGCCCGTACTCGCCGTTGATCCGCCCGACCTCGCGCTCGACCTTGCTGCGGAGCGCCGGGTAGTGCTCGACCCGTTCCCTGCTGGGGGTGGCGACCTGCACCATGACCGTCTCCGGAACGGTGAGCCGTCCCTCGGCCAGCAACTCGCGGAACGCCTTGAACCGCCGCTCGATGCCCTTGGTGTAGTCCAGCCGGTCGACGCCGAGGAGGAGGACCCGCGGATCGCCGAGTTCCGCTCGGATCTGCTTGGCCCTGGTCTGGACCTCGGGACTCTCCGCGAGGTGCTCCATCTCGGAGACATCGATGGAGATGGGGAAAGCGTCGGCCATGACCCTCCTGCCGTCCTCGGCCTGGATCGTGTTGCTGTGGGTGTGAAGCTCCAGCAGGTGCTTGCTGAGGTTGATGAAGTTCCTCGCTCCGAGGGGACGCTGGAACCCGACGAGGTCGGCCCCCAGCAGGCCGCGCAGGATCTCAGCGCGGCGAGGAAGCTGCATAAACAGCTCAAACGGGGGGAATGGGATATGCAAGAAAAACCCGATGCGCAGGTCCGGACGCATCTCCCGCAGGATGGAGGGCATCAGTTGCAGCTGGTAGTCCTGCACCCACACCGTCGCGCCGGGAGCCGCCTCCTCGGAGGTCGCCTCAGCGAATCGATGGTTGACCCGCCGGTAGGCCTCCCACCAGCGGCGTTTGAAGGTCGCCGGTTCGACCGCGTCGTGATACAGCGGCCAGAGGCTGGAGTTGGAGAATCCCTCGTAGTAGCGGGTGATCTCTTCCTGCGTCAGTGGTACCGGTCGTAGCCGGAAGTCATCGAGCTGAAATGGCTCCGGGGGAGGGGCGCCGTGCTGGGTGGCATTGCCCAGCCAGCCGACCCACGTTCCGCGCTGGGAGGACAGGACCGGCTGCATCGCCGTGACCAGGCCGCCGGGGCTGCGCCGCCAGATGACCGAACCGTTCGGTCCCGTGACGCGGTCAACGGGCAGCCGGTTCGCGACTACCACGAAGGAGCTTCTGGCCGACATCGAGGACCTCCCTGGCTGGCTCGATCCGCGTGCTTCCCCTACTGAATCAACTTCGCGTCGTGATCTCTGCATTCTTCAGGGCGTAATCTCGGCGTAACTCACAGTCAGGTTGGGTGGGTGGCGAGGCGGGTGGCACAGTGGGTGCAGGGCGGGTATCGGGGCTGGCCCCGGGGTGCCATGCTGCCGGCATGGCACAATCACTCCGGCCGCAGCGGCCAGGCACCCGGACACCCCTGGCGATCGTGACCGCTGCGACCCTGCTCGGTGTGATCGGCGCCTCGCTCGGCGTTGTCGCTGGCAAGGTCGCCAGGGCGTCCGGGCGGATGCAGCCCGAGGGATCCGTGGCGGAGTCACCCCTGGCCCAGCCGACGCCCTCGGCGGCGCCGGGGTCAGAGGGCCTGGAGTCAGACGGCCCGGCGACCGGCCGCTCGGGCACGCTAGCCACGTCCGCAGCCACCCCGTCACGCAGCCAGGTCCAGGTCGACAGCTCCCGCTGCCCGGAAGCGGCGATGATAGAGGTTGGATCCGAGCTGGCCCTGGTGCTGTACATCGAAACCGACCTCTCCCAGGTCTGGATCTGCCGGGCGGCCAAGGACGGTCAGCTGTGGTACCAGGGACTCAGTGCACCGAACGCGAGCAAGCGGTATCCCAACGAGCCCATCGTTCAGGGCAACAACGGTCTTCTGCTGCACGAGGTCCAGGAGACTCTCGTCGAGGAGACCGAGTACGTGGCGTCCAACACCGACGAAAACAATCAGACCACAACGTATTCCGTCACGCTGGAGTATCTGAGCATCGTGAACGCGAAAGGCGAAGTGATCGAGCGCCAAGCGGTGACCCGCCACGTTCCGTGAGTCGGCTGGGTGGAAAGATTGCCGCGTGGCCCAGTACATCTACGTGCTCGACCGTGTGCGCAAGGCGCACGGCGACAAGGTTGTCCTCGATAATGTGACCCTTGCCTTCCTGCCCGGAGCCAAGATCGGCGTCGTGGGTCCGAACGGCGCCGGGAAGTCCAGCCTGCTCAAGATCATGGCTGGCGAGGATGTTCCGAACAACGGTGAGGCCAGGCTCATGCCCGGGTACACCGTCGGCATACTCGCCCAGGAACCCAAGCTGGACGACACCAAGACAGTGCTGGAGAACATCGAACTGGCCGTCGCGGCGACCAAGGCGAGGCTCGCCCGGTTCAACGAGATCGCCGAGTTGATGGCCACCGACTACTCCGACGAGCTCATGGAAGAGATGGGTCGTCTTCAGGAGGAGTTGGACCACGCGGACGCCTGGGACATCGACTCCAAGCTTGAACTTGCGATGGACGCCCTGCGCTGCCCGGCGGCCGACGTCCCGGTCGACATCCTCTCCGGGGGTGAGCGTCGCAGGGTCGCCCTGTGCCGGCTCCTACTGGAAGAACCGGATCTGCTGCTGCTCGACGAGCCGACCAACCACCTCGACGCTGAGAGCGTGCTGTGGCTGGAGCAGCATCTGGCGAAGTACGCCGGAACGGTCATCGCGATCACGCACGACCGCTACTTCCTTGACCACGTCGCCGGGTGGATCGCCGAGGTCGACCGTGGCCGGGTGCATGGCTACGAGGGCAACTACTCCACGTACCTGGAGAAGAAGGCCGCCCGCCTGGCGGTGGAGGGCCGCAAGGACGCGAAGCTCAAGAAGCGGCTGTCTGACGAGCTGGAATGGGTCCGCTCCAACGCCAAGGCCCGCCAGACCAAGTCCCGTGCCCGCCTGGAGCGGTACGAGGAGATGGCCTCGGAGGCGGAGAAGACCAGAAAGCTCGATTTCGAGGAGATCCAGATCCCGCCGGGCCCCCGGCTGGGCAACCTGGTCCTGGAAACCGTCAGCCTGGTCAAAGGGTTCGACGGCCGGACCCTGATCCGGGATCTCTCCTTCTCCCTGCCGAAGAACGGCATCGTTGGCATCATCGGCCCCAACGGGGTGGGAAAGACCACACTGTTCAAGACCCTGGTCGGGCTGGAGTCCCCGGACGCCGGGCAGGTCAGGGTGGGGGAGACCGTCAAGGTCTCCTACGTCGACCAGGACCGGGCGGGTCTCGACCCGAAGAAGACCGTCTGGGAGGTCGTCTCGGATGGTCTTGATCATCTGATGGTCGGCAAGGTCGAGATGCCCTCCCGGGCCTATGTCGCCGCGTTCGGTTTCAAGGGGCCCGATCAGCAGAAGCCGGCCGGGGTGCTGTCCGGCGGGGAACGCAACAGACTCAATCTCGCGCTGACACTCAAGATCGGCGGCAATCTGCTGCTGCTCGACGAGCCAACCAACGATCTCGATGTCGAGACGCTGTCCAGCCTGGAGAACGCGCTGCTGGACTTCCCCGGTTGTGCTGTGGTCATTTCCCACGACCGGATGTTCCTGGACCGGGTCGCCACCCACATCCTCGCCTGGGAGGGCGAAGACGAGGATCCAGCGCGGTGGTTCTGGTTCGAGGGCAACTTCGAGGCGTACGAGCGGAACAAGATTGACCGGCTCGGGGCAGAGGCGGCCCGCCCGCATCGGGTGACGTATCGCAAGTTGACCCGGGACTGACCGTGCGAGGCCTCGCTGCCGGCGGCGCGAGGCCTTTTAATTCTTCATTGCCATGTCATGAACTCCCATTCATCTCACGGTAAGGTGGGCTTGACGGCGTCGTGATATTTCAATAGCTCGTATTGACTACATTGTTATATACAGCCGCGTAAATAATGCGATGTCAACTGTCTGCTATCCAGGTGTCACGTATGGTGAGTGGCGCGGGGCTTTTTGCGGGTTCCGGAGGTCTGTTTTGTTGCTTTACAGCTGATATGGAGCTTATACAACGAATATCCGATAAACGGTTTCCCCAATTACTTGATGTTGGGTGCCGGTATCTTTGCTCATCGTTGTAACGCAGCCGAATCTTGACCGTCGCCCGGTGGTGAAAATAGGCTTCGTCAAGTCGATTGAAATGGACGTGATCGCCATTTGGATGCCTTTCGATCCACTGGTATCTCGCCCTGCCGGACGCGGGCGGGGTGAGTCGGCGGCGCGCTGACGGAAGGTCCGGTGGAAGGATCTCTGGGCCGAGGTCGTGACGCTCCGTTGATGTGGAGTTGTGGCTGTTTCGATCGGCGGTGTTGTGACAGTAGAGACAGTGAGCCATACGGTGATCCGGTGTCCGGACTTGCTCGTTTTCGGGGGCTGCCGAAAACCCGACGAACGGGTAGCGTCCTAGTTCGGACCCACCATCGTCCTGGCGACGGCGTGAAGCGGTCGCCAGTGGCGTTGGCGCGGATCGCAGTAGGGTGAACGCACGGGGAGCAGGGAGCACGGGCGATGCCAAGGTGGCCCTGGCGTGCTGGGCAGACCGACACGCCGGTTTCGCGGCTAGCGCTGGGTGGGTCGATTACCACCACCGATCTGGCCAATGATGCTGAGCAGGTGCAAGCGGTTTCGCTGACCCGACTTGGGGACATGCTGGAGCAGCTCGACATTCGCTATCTCACCGATGGCGATGGCAGCCTACTCGCGTTGTGGGAACGACACGCTGTGTTGTTCACGCTGGAAGGCCCATCGGACGAGATTCTGGTCATGCGGGTTCGACCCCACGCAACCGTTCCGCCGGACTGGTCAGATCGGGCATACCGTGTGGTCAACGAATGGAACCACACCCGGCGCTTCTACAAGGCCTATGTCGGTGATCCAACCGATCGCGGACAGCTGCCCATCTACGCCGAGATCCAGGTCCCGCTGCTGGCAGGGGTTCACGACGCGCTGCTGACCGAGTTGCTCGACTGTGCCGCGGCGGTCGCGATGGGCTTCGTCGACTGGCTGCACGACGAGGGCGGGCTGCTGTAGCGGGTGGCCATCACCCTCGGGGGCGCTTCGGCGTCCCGCCGCTGGCCGATCATCCAGGAGACGGCGGGGTCGTGGTCGAGTCCAGCCAGCGGGCGATGATGCCGGTCAGGTCCCTGCCGGTGTAGTCGGCCAGCCACTGGGTGAACGCTTGGCGGTTGGTTGTCGCGAATCGGTGGTGCTGTGCCCAGTCATGCATCATGGCCAGGAACGGTGCCGCACCGAGCTCGTGCCGCAGCGCCCGGAGCATGAGCGCTGGTCCGACGTAGACGTTGCTGTCCGCGAACCGGCCCGGGTCGTAGGCCCCTGGCGGGCCGGATCTGGCCCTGACCGTCCGGTCGGCGCGGTGCCACCGCTCGACGGTGTCCGCCTCCTCGTCGCCGAGCTGGTCGACGGCATACAGCATCTCGGCATAGGTCGCGAACCCCTCGCTGAGCCACAGATCCCGCCAGGTGTCCGGGGTCACGGCATCCCCGAACCACTGGTGGGCCAGCTCGTGGGCGAGGACGCGCTTGCCGTACGACCCGGTCTGCGGCCCCAGCGACACCATGGTCTGGGTCTCCATGGCGGCTTCGACCTGGAGCACGACGACGCCGGCGCTCGAGAACGGGTACGGCCCGAACCTCCGTTCGAGCCAGGCCAAGATCGTGGGTGTCGTCCGCAGCAGGGGCAGCATCCGGTCGGCCTGATCCGCCCGGACCCAGTAGGTCACGGGCAGTCCCCTCGGGCCGGTGTCCGTGAAACGTTCGAGCCGGTCGACGGTGAACGCCAGCAGGTAGGTGGACAGCGGCTCGGCGGCGTGCCAGTGGAAGACCGATGAGCCATCACTCAACGTAGTTGTTGAGGTCAGCTGGCCGCTGGAAACACCCGACCAGCCAGCTGGTGCGGTGATCTCGACCTCGAACAGGGCCTTGTCCGATGGCTGATCATTGCAGGGGAAGAGGGTATATGCCCCATACGGCTGGCTCAGGGCATGAATGGATCCTTCTGCCCCGATCTCGGCGCCCACCGCCGGGACGTCCGAGCGGGTCCCAGGAAACGAGCCCGGCGTCGGCCGCCCATGATACGCGACGAGGATGGTGATCTTGGTCTCAGCCTCGATGGCCTGCCCGGTGGCGATGATCAGGTCGTCCGCGGTCCGGTCCGTGACGGCTGCCCGGCCGTCGACCGTCGCGCTGTCCACCGCGTACGCCCGGGAGAAATCAAGAACGATCGCCTCGACCGGCCTGGTGACCCGGACCGTCAGGGTCGCCTTGGCCGTCAGCGTCTTCTCGGCCGGCGACCAGGCCAGGGCGAGGTCGTAGTGCTGGACGTCGAGCGCTGGATTGCCGAACCCGGGATAGACCGGGTCGGCGACCGGGGTTGAAACCCCGTCCGCCGGGGCGGCGATGGGCGGCGGGCTCTTGGTCGGCAGGGCACTGGGCAGGGTTTCAGGTGCGACACTGGAGGACGAACCGTCACGAGCCCACCGGGTGGCAATCACCGCGGCGCTCGTGAGAGCGACGAGTACGGCGACCGTGAGGAGGACCGAGAGCCGCAAACCGTATGCTCGCTGTGCCACCAGGGCAACGTACCCGACCCGTCACTGGCTTGTGCCAGTCACCGACTCTGATGAACGGACAACAGTGTCACCGACGCCCGACCCAGGCGCACCCGGCGCCGGTGTGAGCCTGCCAGGCCACACCCCGCCAGCCCTCCTCCGTAACTTCTGCATCATCGCTCACATCGATCACGGCAAGTCAACCCTGGCTGACCGGATGTTGCAGCTCACGGGGGTCGTCGACGCCAGGAAGATGCGCGATCAGTACCTCGATCGGATGGATATCGAGCGGGAGCGCGGCATCACCATCAAGAGCCAGGCCGTCCGGATGCCGTGGCGGGTCAGGGCAGGTGACCGGGCCGGCGAGGACGTCGTCCTCAACATGATCGACACTCCGGGGCACGTCGATTTCACCTACGAGGTCTCCCGCTCGCTTGCGGCCTGCGAGGGGGCGGTGCTGCTGGTCGACGCGGCGCAGGGGATCGAGGCACAGACGCTGGCCAACCTGTATCTCGCGCTGGAGAACGACCTGACCGTCATCCCGGTGCTCAACAAGATCGATCTGCCGGCGGCACAGCCGGAGAAGTACGCGGAGGAGGTCGCCCACCTCATCGGCTGCGAGCCGGCCGACTGCCTGCGGGTGTCCGGCAAGACCGGCGAGGGGGTCGCCCACCTGCTCGACGAGATCGTCCGGCAGGTCACTCCCCCGGTCGGCGAGCCGGAGAGCCCGGCCCGCGCCATGATCTTCGATTCGGTCTACGACGTCTACCGGGGGGTCGTGACCTATGTCCGGGTGATCGACGGCCAGATCGGGGCCCGCGACCGGATCAAGATGATGTCGACCGGGGCAGTGCACGAGCTGCTGGAGCTCGGAGTGATCTCACCGGAGATGGTCAAGTCCGGCGGGATCGGCGTCGGCGAGGTCGGCTACCTGATCACCGGGGTCAAGGACGTGCGCCAGTCGCGGGTCGGCGACACGGTCACCATCGCGGCGAGGCCGGCGACGTCGCCGCTCGGCGGATACTCCGACCCTAAGCCGATGGTCTACTCCGGGCTGTACCCCATCGACGGCTCGGACTACCCGGCCCTGCGGGACGCTCTGGACAGGCTCAAGCTCAACGACGCCGCCCTGTCGTACGAGCCGGAGACGTCCGCGGCGCTGGGGTTCGGCTTCCGGTGCGGGTTCCTCGGCCTGCTACACCTGGAGATCATCCGGGAGCGCCTGGAGCGCGAGTTCGACCTGGACTTGATCTCGACCGCTCCCAACGTCGTCTATCGCGTGATCATGGAAGACGGGGAAGAGCACCAGGTCACCAACCCCAGCGAGTACCCCGCGGGCAAGAGCGCGCAGGTCTTCGAACCGATCGTGCGCGCGACCGTGCTGACGCCGAACGACTACGTCGGCGCCATCATGGAGCTGTGCCAGGGGCGACGCGGGCAGCTGCGTGGTCTGGACTACCTCTCCGCCGACCGGGTCGAGCTCCGGTACACCCTCCCGCTCGGTGAGATCATCTATGACTTCTTCGACCAGCTGAAGAGCAAGACCAAGGGGTACGCCTCCCTGGACTACGAGCCGTCCGGGGAGCAGGAGGCCGATCTGGTCAAGGTCGACATCCTGCTGCATGGCGAGGCCGTCGACGCGTTCAGCTCGATCGTGCACAAGGACAAGGCCTACAACTACGGGGTGACGATCGCGGCGAAGCTGCGCAAGCTCATCCCCCGGCAGCAGTTCGAGGTGCCCATCCAGGCGGCGATCGGCAGCCGGGTCATCGCGCGGGAGACGATCCGGGCGATGCGGAAGGACGTCCTGGCCAAGTGCTACGGCGGTGACATCACCCGCAAGCGCAAGCTCCTGGAGAAGCAGAAAGAGGGCAAGCGCCGCATGAAGATGGTCGGCCGGGTCGAGGTGCCGCAGGAGGCCTTCATCGCGGCCCTGTCCACCGCCGAGGTCTCAGACCAGGGTTCTGGCAGGAGGGGCGGCAGGTAGCCGCCGCGCGCCGGGGGGGGGCTCCGGCGGTCAGCGCGAGTGGTCAGCGCGAGTGGTCAGTTCGAGGCCGTCGAACCGGTGACGACGTCGGCGACGACCTTGCCGCGGCCGACCCGGGCGGTGCTGCCGGTCTGGCGCCACGAGCCCTTGCGCGCCGTCCACTCCTGATCCTCGTACCGCACCCGGGCCACCCCGGTGTCCTGGGCATGGGAGACCAGCCAGTGCGCGTACTGCCAGCCCTTGCGGGCGTTGCCGGCAGTGACTGACACCCCGGGTGGGCCGGAGGTTTCCGCTGTCGCGACGGTCTTGCCCCAGTCCAGCCGCAGGCTGGCGGCCAGGGATGCCGTCGCGGCCTGAGCCGGGCCACTCGGGGACGGCAGCTGCGACAGCGTGCACGCGACCGCTCTGCCGGTGCTGCCCGCCAGCGCACTGGTGAGGGTCTGCGCCGTCGTCGTCCACTTCTCGTACAACTCGGGATGGGCGCTGCGCTGCACGGCCTGGGCAGCCTCGGTCACCCGCATGGTCTGCCAGCCCCTGACCTTGAGGAGCGCGGTGTAGAACGCGCCAGCGGCGTACCGGGGGTCGGCGATCTGCTCCACCGTCCCCCATCCCTGGCTGGGCCGCTGCTGGAACAGGCCGACAGAGTCCCGGTCGCCTCCGGACAGGTTGTCGAGCTTCGATTCCTGGAGGGCTGTGGCGAGGGCGATGACGATCGCCCGCTCAGGGACCGACCGGCGCAGGCCGACTGCGGCAATGGTGGCCGCGTTCGCCATCCGGTGCGGGGTCAGCGTGACCTCCTCGCTGGCGGACGCCTCCCCTCCGCCACCGGTGCCGCCAGCTGCCTGGGGCTGGTCCCCGGAGGCCGGGGTGACCGCGACGCCGGCGCCGACGACGCACGACGGTGAGCCCGGCAGGGAGAGCGAGAAGCTGTTGGAGATCGCGTGCCAGATCGCGTAGCACGCTCCGGCGATGAGTACGACGACGGCCGCGGTCGCCGCGACGGCGATTCGGATTCGCACGGTCCCCCTCTGGCGGTGTCCGGTGTGCGGATGTGTACGTGGCCGATTGTGACCGAGGCAGACTAGTCGGCATGCGAGGAGCCCAGGGAAGCGCCCTGCCGACAGCCCCGTTGGCCTCGGCCGGCACGGGTGGGTTCGGTGTGTACGTGCATGTGCCGTTCTGCGCGAGCCGCTGCGGATATTGCGACTTCAATACCTACACCGTCGGAGATCCCGACGAAAGGGAAGCGTACGTCACCGCACTGTACGCGGACTTGGAGCTGGCCCGGCGGACCCTGTGCGGCCACGGTGGCGGTGGCTGGGGCAGCCACCGTGGCGGTGGCCCGCCCCAGGTCACAACGGTGTTCTTCGGTGGTGGCACCCCGACCATGCTCGCTGCGGAGGATCTTGCCCGGATCCTGGAACGGATCGACGCCCTGTGGCCGCTGGCCGGCGACGCCGAGGTGACGACGGAGGCAAACCCGGAGACCGTGACTCCGGCGTCCCTGGCCGCGCTGCGATCCGCCGGGTTCACCCGCATCTCCTTCGGGATGCAGTCAACCGCGCCGCACGTTTTGGCCCTGCTGGACCGCAGGCACGCTCCCGGCCGGGCGGAGGCCGCGGTCGGGGAGGCGATCGAGGCCGGGTTCGAGCACGTCAGCGTCGATCTGATCTACGGGACGCCGGGAGAGTCAGCCGGGGATTTCGCGGCGTCGCTGGCGGCGGCCCTGGCTAGCGGGATCGACCACCTCAGCGCCTACTCCCTGATCGTTGAGGAGAGCACCCGGCTGGGTGCGCGGATGCGGCGAGGCGAGGTGCCATATCCGGATGATGACGTTGCCGCCGATCGGTACCTGCTGGCGGAGCAGATGCTGACCGACGCGGGCTTCCAGTGGTACGAGGTGTCCAACTGGGCCAGGGATGCCGGAGGGCGGTGCCACCACAACCTGACCTACTGGTCGGGCGGCGACTGGTGGGGATTCGGCCCCGGAGCGCACAGCCACGTCGCTGGGGTGCGGTGGTGGAACGTCAAGCACCCCGCGGCCTACCGGGCGGCGCTGGCGGCCGGCGCCGCCCCGGTCGAGGGGAGCGAGGTGCTGACCGCCGACGACCGCCACATCGAGGCGGTGCTACTCGGGGTGAGGCTCGCAGAAGGGCTGCCCGCGAGCGTCCTCCGGCCGGGAGCGGTCCGGGAGGCACAAGCCGCGGTGGCCGAGGGGCTGCTCGAAGCGGCGGCGTGGCGGGCCGGCAGGGTGGTCCTGACCCTGCGTGGCCGGTTGCTGGCCGATGCGGTCGTGCGTCGCCTGATTCCGTGATCGGCGCGGTGGGCCCCGCGCCGATCGACGGTCGTCAGTCGAGTTTCATCACTTGATGAAGGTCGGGGCCATGGGGTACTGGTACAGCTGCCCCTCTGTCGCCTTGATCCCGGCGATGATGCCGAAGACGACCTGGACTCCCATCACGATCAGGCTGGGGATGAACGCCAGGCACATCCCGGGGAACATCACGATGAAGGCGATGAGCGACCACAGCACCTGGAAATTCAGCGCGGCGACGGCGTGGGCCCGAACGACCGGCGACTGCTGCCCCTTGGCGAGGTAGGCGATCAGGGGGGCGATGAAGCCGAAGATGCCCAGCATGAGCGCCCCGGCGGCGCCCCCGAAGTGGGCGATCAGGACAAAGGTCTTCTCATCGGTGGTGGCATATCCCCCACCGGGCGCCTGGCCGGGACCAGCGGGACCCGGCATGCCATAGGGCCCGCCCGCGGGCGGCGGGGCGGAGTAGGGCGGCGTGCCGTACTGGTCGCCGGAGGGGCCGTACCCAGGGCCGTACCCGGGGCCGTACCCGGGGGTGTACCCAGGGGTGTACCCGGGGCCGGATGGGTCGGGAGGTCCGTCCTGGAAGGGGGCAGACGGGGGCGGCTGGGGGGCCGACGGTGGCTTGAGGAGCGGATCCGGCGGGGGAGTGGAGGTCGGGTCGTCCCAGGGAGGGCGAGGTGCTTCGGTCATGCGGCAACGCTATGACCGAAGTGAGGGTGACGCCAGCGACCAGGGGATGCGGGAAGCCCGTTATCGGGAAACGGGGCAGCGGCGGTGGGATGTCTGGAACACGGCGTCGAAAACTACGTAAAGCGGACACATGACTGATCGCGCCGGAGGGCGCTGGGACGTAGACTGGCACTCACTCTGACTGAGTGCCAGGTGCGTGGGTCGGCTGACCGGCTCGGTGGTGGAGGCGGTCAGCGGCGGACGAGTCGATTCGAGCGGCGGACGACAGGGAGGTTCGATGGCTCTCGATGAGCGCAAGCTGGACGTGCTGCGGGCGATCGTCGAGGACTATGTCGCCACCAGGGAGCCCGTCGGCAGCAAGGCATTGGTTGAGCGGCACAACCTCAGGGTCTCTCCGGCGACGGTCCGCAACGACATGGCCGTCCTGGAGGAGGAGGGGTACCTCCGGCAGCCGCACACCAGTGCCGGCCGGGTGCCGACCGACCGGGGGTACCGTCTGTTCGTCGACAAGCTCTCCCGGATCAAGCCGCTGTCCCCGGCTGAGCGTCGCGCGATCGAGCGATTCCTGCTGGGGGCGGTCGATCTCGACGACGTCGTGCACCGGGCCGTGCGGTTGCTGGCCCAGCTGACCAGGCAGGTCGCCGTCGTGCAGTATCCGAGCCTGGCCAGGTCGTCGGTGCGTCACCTCGAACTGGTGCTGATGTCAACGACCCGCCTGATGCTGGTCATGATCACCGATACCGGGCGGGTGGAGCAGCGTCTCGTCGAGATGCCCTGCACCATCACGACCGACGGTGTGCTGGAGCTGCGGCGTGTGATCAACCAGAAGCTGGTTGGCAATCGCCTGATCGATGCTCCGGATCTCGTGCAGGCTCTCGTGGAGGAGATCACGCCGCCCCTGCGGGCGCAGATGAGCACGCTGTCGACGGTCCTCCTGGAGACCCTTGTCGAGCACAGCGACGAGCGCATCGCGCTGGCTGGGACGGCCAATCTCACCAGGGGTGGCATTCTGGACTTCCAGGGATGTCTCCGGCCGATCCTGGAGGCACTCGAAGAAGAGGTCATTCTACTCAAGCTGTTCGGAGCCGTGGAGCCGACGTGCATCACCAGGGTCAAGATCGGTGACGAGAATGGCATCGAGGACCTGCGGGCGACCTCGGTCGTCAGCACCGGTTACGGACCGGGGGCAACCGTCGTTGGCGGCATGGGGGTGCTCGGTCCGACGCGAATGGACTACCCCGGCACCATCGCGACGGTGCGGGCAGTGGCACGCTATGTCGGCGACCTGTTAGCTCAAGCCTGAGACGCTTTGAGATCAGCGCGGACGACGAGGGCTCTCAACCGAGGGAAAGCCAGTGGCGAAGGACTATTACGCAATTCTGGGCGTGCAACCGGACGCGTCGCCCGACGATCTGAAGCGCGCCTATCGAAAGCTGGCCCGCCAGTACCATCCGGACATCAACCCCGATCCGGCGGCGCAGGAGAAGTTCAAGGACATCAACGCCGCGTACGAGGTGCTGTCCGACCCGAAGAAGCGCGAGGTCGTCGACCTCGGGGGGGATCCGCTCGCCTCGAACGGGGCCGGGCCGGGCGGGCCAGGGGCTGGCCCGTTCGTCGGGTTCCAGGACATCATGGATGCCTTCTTCGGGGGGGCGACCTCGCGGGGTCCCCGACCGAGGACCCGGCCGGGGGCTGACGCGATCCTGCGGCTCGACCTCGACCTCAACGAGACGGCCTTCGGGGTCGAGGCACCGATCACGGTCGACACCGCGACGCTCTGCACGACGTGCAGCGGGGCTGGTACGGCCGCCGGGACCCATCCGGCCAGCTGCGACGTCTGCGGGGGGAGGGGCGAGGTCCAGTCGGTGCAGCGGACCTTCCTTGGCCAGGTCGTCTCGGCCCGGCCGTGCCCCAACTGCCAGGGGTTCGGCACCGTGATCCGTCATCCGTGCCCGGTCTGCTCCGGGGACGGCCGGGTGCGCACCCGCCGGTCGCTCACCGTCAAGATCCCGGCGGGGGTTGAGGACGGGATGCGGATCCGCCTCGCCCAGCAGGGCGAGGTCGGCCCGGGGGGCGGGCCTCCCGGTGATCTCTACGTCGAGATCCATGAGCGGCAGCACGACGTGTACTCCCGCAAGGATGACGACCTGCACTGCCGGGTGACGGTCCCGATGACGGCGGCTGCGCTGGGCACCAGGCTCACCATCAAGACCCTCGACGGCGAGGAGCAGATCGACGTTCGGGCAGGGACCCAGCCGAACTCGACCCTGCGCATCCGGGGCAAGGGAGTGCCCCACCTGCGGGGCACCGGCCGGGGGGATCTGTTCATCCACCTCGACGTCCGGACGCCGACGAAACTCGATCCGGAGTCCGAGCGCCTGCTGCGGGAGTTTGCCCGCACCAGGGGCGAGGAGGTCGCCGAGCTGTCGAAGCAGGGCGGTTTCTTCTCCCGGATGCGCGATGCCTTCAACGGCCACGCCTGAGCGGGTACGGCGGGGATGACCGATCCGCTGTTTCTCGTCGACCACCTGCCGTCCGGAACAGAGCTCTCCGGTGCCCTGTTCCGGCTGGACGGCCCGGAAGGGCGGCATGCCGCTGACGTCGCCCGGCTGAAGCCCGGCCAGCGGCTGCTGGTGTCCGACGGTGCTGGAGCGGTGGCCTCAGCCGTCGTCCTCGCCGCGCACCGGGGAGCACTCGACGTGGAGATCACCGATCGACGCCGGGTCGACCGGCCCGATCCGACCCTGACCGTCGTGCAGGGGATCGCCAAGGGCGATCGGGGCGAGCTGGCCGTGCAGGCCATGAGCGAGGTGGGGGTCGACGAGATCGTGCCCTGGGCGGCCCGCCGGTCGGTCGTCGTCTGGCGCGGCGAGCGCGGCGAGCGGGCCTGCGAGCGCTGGCGGTCGACGGCCCGCGAGGCGTCGAAGCAGGCGCGGCGGGCCTGGGTGCCCGCGGTGAGCGCTGCGGAGTCGACCGCTGCCGTCGAGGGGAGGCTTCGTGCAGCGGCCGGAGCCTTCGTGCTGCACGAGGAGGCGAGGCAGCGGCTGGCAACCGTCGGGCTGCCCGCCGCCGGCGCCATCTGCCTGGTCGTCGGCCCGGAAGGCGGTATCGACGGAACGGAGCTCGCCCAGTTCGCCGAGGCCGGGGCGGTGCCGGTCCGGCTCGGGCCGACCGTGCTGCGCACGTCGACGGCGGGGGTCGCGGCGATTTCGGTGCTCTCGACCCGCCTCGGCCGGTGGTAGCCCGATCAATCGTGGGATCACTATCATGGTTCGGGTGACGAACCCAGAATGCCTTTTCTGTCGAATTGTCCGGGGCGAGATCCCGGCGGCGGTGGTCTACTCCACTGACCAGGTGCTGGCGTTCCGCGACATCAGCCCCAAGGCGCCGGTCCATGTGCTGGTGATCCCGCGCGATCACCATTCGGACCTGGCGAGCCTGGCCGGCGCCGACCCTGCGCTGGCCGGGGCGCTGCTGGCGGCGGTCGGCGCGGTCGCGGAGGTGGAGGGGGTCGCTGAGAGCGGCTACCGTACGATCTTCAACTCCGGCCGGGACGGCGGCCAGGAGGTTCCGCATGTCCACGCTCATGTTCTCGGCGGGGCTCGCCTCCCGACGTCGATTGTCCCCTGACCCGCGCGCTGAGAAGGTCGACGCGGAATTGGGTCGCGCGAGGGTCCATGGGGGCGGATAGCATGGGGGCACCATGACCGAGACGTTGCACCCCGTGCCAGGGCAGCCGACCCCGACGCAATCCGTGCCAGGGCGCCAGCCGCGGGCACAGTCCAGGATCACGGTTGATGATCCGCATCTGATGGTGCGGTTGCTCGGCACCCGCGACGAGAGCCTTCGGCTGATCGAGCGATCGGTCGGCAGTGACGTTCACGTCCGGGGCAACGAGATCACCATTACCGGCACTCCGTCCGACAATGCGCTGGTTGAGCGCATCTTCGGGGAGTTGCTCGAACTGCTGGAGAAGGGCGAGACCCTGACAGAAGACACCGTGCGGCGGACGGTTGGCATGCTGGCGGACGGCACGCCCGAGCGGCCGGCCGAGGTCCTCACCCTCAACATCCTGTCTCGCCGGGGGCGGACCATCCGCCCGAAGACCCTTGGTCAGAAGCGGTATGTCGACTCCATCGACGCCCACACCATCGTCTTCGGCATTGGTCCGGCCGGCACCGGCAAGACGTACCTCGCCATGGCCAAGGCCGTGCAGGCCCTCCAGGCCAAGCGCGTCAACCGGATCATCCTGACGAGACCGGCCGTGGAGGCGGGGGAGCGGCTGGGGTTCCTGCCCGGGACGCTGTACGAGAAGATCGACCCATACCTGCGACCGCTCTACGACGCGCTGCACGACATGATCGATCCGGAGTCGATCCCGAAACTCATGGCCGCCGGAACGATCGAGGTCGCCCCGCTGGCGTACATGCGGGGGAGGACCCTCAACGACGCGTTCATCATTCTGGACGAGGCTCAGAACACCACTCCGGAACAGATGAAGATGTTCCTGACCAGGCTCGGATTCGGGTCGAAGATCGTTGTGACGGGCGATGTGACCCAAGTTGATCTTCCCGGGGGGACGCGCAGTGGGCTCAGGCTCGTCCGGGAGATCCTCGAAGGGCTCCAGGATGTGCACTTCGCCCTGCTCAGGAGCGAGGACGTGGTGCGTCACCGGCTGGTGACCGACATCGTCGACGCCTACGAGCGGTGGGATGCCAACCAGCACCCGGCGCAGCCCGCACGGGTGGTCAGCCCCACTACTGCCGGTGGTTCTGCCCGGGTCAAGCACCCAGGCAAGCCCGGCCGTCGTCGTTGATCCCCGGGCATGACACGATCACGTTAGACACAGTCCGGTGAGTGGCCTCGGCGAGCGCGGGTCCGGGCGAGACACCGGGGCGGAGCGGGAGCAACATGTCCATCGAAATCACCAATGAATCGGGCGTTTCCGTCGATTCTGAACGGTTGCTGTCCGTCGCTCGGCATGCGCTCGACGAGATGGGGGTCAATCCTCTGGCGGAGTTGTCGATCCTGCTGGTCGACGCCGACTACATGGCGGAGCTCAACCATCGTTGGATGGACAGTGAGGGGCCGACCGACGTCCTGTCCTTCCCCATGGATGAGAACAGCGTTGACCACGGGCCGGGGGAGGGGCCAGCAGGAGAGCCTGCCCTGCTCGGCGACATCGTGCTGTGCCCGGAGATGGCGGCGAAGCAGGCCGCCGCGGCCGGCAGTGATTCCGCTGATGAGCTGGCGCTGCTGGCGGTGCACGGTACGCTCCATCTCCTCGGGTACGACCATGCGGAGCCGGAGGAGGAGCGCGAGATGTTCGGGTTGCAGGCCCGCCTGCTGGACAGTTGGCGGACCGCGAGTCGGCACCAGTAGCGCTGGCGGCGGCGGTGGAGGCGAGCCTGCTGGTCGCGACAGCCCTGGTCGCCGTGGCCGGGTGCTTTGCGATGATCGAGGCCGCCATCGGTGCGGCCTCCCAGGCCAGGGCGGCGGAGTTGGCCCGGGCCGGCGTTCGTGGGGCGCGGGCGCTGCAGACCATTGCCGCTGATCCCTCCCGGTACGTCAGCCTGCTGCTCCTGCTGCGGCTAGCCTGCGAGATGGTGGCGACGACCCTGGTCGCCCTGGTCGCGGTCGAGGCGTTCGGGGTCGGCTGGCGGGCCGCGGCGCTGACCGCCGGGTCGATGATCGTGATTAGTTTCGTCGCCATTGGAGTGGCTCCCCGGACGATCGGGCGGCAACACGTCTACGTCGTCGGCCGGCTGGCGGCGCCGCTGGTGCGGTGGCTCGGTACCGCCCTCGGTCCGCTGGCCAGCCTGCTCATCCTGATCGGAAATGCGTTGACCCCGGGCAAGGGGTTCAAGGACGGCCCGTTCGCGACGACCGTGGAGCTGCGGGAACTCGTCGATCTCGCAGAGGCGCGGGGCGTCGTCGAGCACGAGGAACGAGAGATGATCAACTCGGTCTTCGCGCTCGGGAGCACGATCGCCCGCGAGGTGATGGTGCCACGGACCGAGATGGTGTGGATCGAGGCGCACAAGACCGTGCGCCAGGCGTTGGTACTCGCGCTGCGCAGCGGGTTCTCCAGGATCCCGGTCATCGGGGAGAGCGTCGACGACGTGCTCGGCATGGTCTATCTCAAGGACCTTGCCCGGATCGCTTCCGAGGGCGCCGGCGTGGCCGGGGCCGGGGCCGGGGGGCGGATCGAGCCGGTCAACGGGGACGGAACGGCCGTTCCGGTCGCGGGGGCCATGCGCGAGGCCGTGTTCGTCCCAGAGTCCAAGCCAGTGGATGACCTGCTGCGGGAGATGCAGTCCGCGCGGACCCACATCGCCGTCGTCGTTGACGAATACGGCGGAACGGCTGGGCTTGTGACGATTGAGGACATCCTTGAGGAGATCGTCGGTGAGATCACTGACGAGTATGATCCCGCGGTCCGGCCTCCGGTGGAGCCGCTGGAGGACGGGGCCTTCCGGGTGACCTCCCGCCTGCCGGTCGAGGACCTCGCGGAGCTGTTCCACGTGCCGCTGCGGACCGACGAGGTGGAGACGGTCGCCGGCCTCATGGCCCAGGCCCTGGGGAGAGTGCCGATTCCGGGAGCGCGAGCCGTCGTCGGCGGGCTGCTGATGGTCGCGGAGGGGGCGGCGGGGCGGCGGAACCGGATCGATTCGATCGTGGTGCGGGCCGCTGCGGAAGAACCTTGCACCGCGGCCTCCCCGGAACGGAAGGCCATAGAGACGTCGTGACGTCCTTTTATCTGTCAGCTGTTTCTTAGATTGTCGTTGCAACAAACCTGCACATCGATCGCATTGACGTGGATGCATTCACGTCTCTAGCGTTGCGGGCAGTCACGGTGGTAGATGATCTGCCGGGAGACGCTTCCACCGGCGTCAACCGCCCATGCGTCGCGTCATCGATCAGGCCCAGAAAAGATGGCGGCGGCGCGCAACACAGTGGAGGTTTCCCATGGAGACGACGAAGGCCCCTCACAAGACCCGCCGCCGCGTGATACGTGCTGGTCTCGCCGGAGCGATGGCCATCGGCCTCGCCGCCGGGTTCGTGGCCACCCAGACCCCTGCGAGTGCCGCGACCTTCGAGAGCAGCCCGGTCGGATGGGCGAGCCAGAACGGTGGCACCACCGGTGGTGCCGGTGGCTCGACGGTGACGGTGACCACCGCTTCCGCCCTGGACAGCGCGTTGCAGTCCAGCAGCAAGATGATTGTCAAGGTGTCCGGCATGATCTCGCTGTCCGGGATGCACAAGGTCGCCTCGAACAAGACGATCCAGGGAGTCGGCTCCAGTTCCGGGATCACCGGCGGGGGGCTCAACCTCAGCGGGGTCAAGAACGTCATCATCCGCAACATGGTGTTCAAGAACGCCGATGACGACTCGATCAACATTCAGAGCAGCACGACCAACGTGTGGATCGATCACAACGACCTGTCCAACGGCTATGACGGCCTGGTCGACATCAAGCGGGGCTCCGACTACATCACGGTGTCCTGGAACCGCACGCACAACCACGACAAGAACATGCTGCTCGGCCACAGCGACGACAACTCGTCGGAGGACACCGGCCACCTGCGCGTGACCTACGTGCACAACTGGTTCGACGGCACCAACCAGCGCAACCCGCGCGTGCGCTTCGGCAACCCGGTGCACGTCCTCAACAACTACTTCAGCAACAACGGCAGCTACGGTGTCGCCACCACCTGCGGGGCCGGCGTCTACGTCGAGCGCAACTACTTCGAGAACGTCGGCAAGCCGGTGATCATCCAGACCGGTGACTCCCCGAACGGTTACGTCAAGCTGCTGAACAACTACAAAGTCAACTCGGGAACAGAGCAGACGAACGCCGGCGCCAACGTCAAGGCGATTCCCTACTCCTACACCCCTGAGGCCAACAATACGGTCAAGGCGACCGTGACCGCTGGCGCAGGCGTCGGAAAGCTCGGCCTGTAACAGCAACGGCCTTCCAGGAAGGCGGGGTGGGTGCGAGACCACCCCGCCTTCGCGCGTACCCTCGTCGGGTGGCAA
>JAFGOK010000130.1 GCA_016926535.1 Micromonosporaceae bacterium
CACCCTTCCATGCTTCAAGCTGGAGCGACACGCGGACCTGCACCACTGATTTCTCGAAAGATCTACCCCTTGGAATAGGTCATCTAGATGTTCAGACGATTCACCGTCGCGGCGCGGGAGACCGTCGTAAGGGCGAAGCATGCGGCACAGCAACTCCATCACGCCCAGATCGGCTCGGAGCATCTCCTCCTCGCCCTGGCGTCCCCCGAGGCCGGCGTCACGCATCAGGTACTCCTCGCCGCAGGGCTGAGCGAGCAACGGGTGCGGGACGACCTCGTCCGGCTGGCAGAGGCCACGCCGGCCCCACTCACTGAGGAGGACGCCACGGCGCTCCGAAGCATCGGAATCGACCTCGACGCGGTGCTCGCCAGAATCGAGGAATCGCACGGCCCAGACGCGCTGCGCCCTCCGGCATCACCGCCCCAGCGTGAGTCGGTGTGGGGTAGGTGATCCGGCGCTGGCCGATTCACCCCGAGAGCGAGGAAGATCTTGGAGCTTTCCCTCCGGGAGTCCGTCCGCCTCGGACACGACTACCTGGGCGTTGAGCACATCCTGCTGGCGTTGCTGCGCGACGGCCAAGGCCAGGGTGCGAAGATCCTGGCCGAGGCCGGCCTGTCTCTGGATGGCCTGCGCGAAGCGACGATCTCGGTCCTCCAGCGGCCCGCCAAGTGATCACAGACGGGGGTGCTGCCCGACGAAGGCCGCCTCGCTAACATCCGCAGCGATCTCGACGAAGTCCGGCCCGTACATCTCCGGCTCAGTGACCCGCAGGACCAGGCAGAACCGCCCAGCGACCCCATACTGGGAAGCCAGCGAATCGAACCTCGCCGCCAGGAACCTCGCCGTGGCGAGGTTCGCTGCGGCCACCTGCCCCGCGACCAGGAACACCGCCCGGGTCGCCCCAGGGACGAATACCTTGGCAAGGATCGCGTAGGTGACCCGCTCTGGATCCCTGCGGAAGGGGGTCTCACCGACCCACCACGTCATCTCGGTACTGCCACCGGCACCGGTACCGGTGCCGGTGGCAGTGCCGGTGGCAGTGCCAGCGTCGCCGAACTCGAACCGCACACCGGGCAACATCGCCCGCAGGTGCACAGCCATCCGCGGATTCGTCGTCGGCCCCCCGACGCAGAACTCGGTCTGGCGGCCGAGGGCCGCCACCGGGGCATCCGACAAGGCCAGGTCGGTGTCGCCGCCACAGGCCTTGACAACAGTCGCCAGCTCGACGAGCGCGGCGACATCGCGGTTGGCCACGCTGCGCTGGCTCGGGGAGGAGGCGTGCTTGGCCACCACCATCAGGCAACGCTCACCCGGCGCCACTGAGAAGAACGCCCGTTTCCTGGCGAGCGCCCGGTAACGGAGCCCTCGCTGGGCAAGCCAGGCCGCGATCGCGGCGATCACGCTCGCCAGCAGATTCACCAGCAGATCGCCGATGCCTCAGCCCTCCTCCTGCTGCCGCCGCGCGGGCTGGGACCGGCGAAGATAGCTCTCGATGATCGTCCGAGCCCCGTGGGGACCCTTCCGGCAGTCTAGGAACTGCCCGAGCGACTCCACCAGGGTGGCAGTGCACTGGGTGTCGGGGTCATCGATGCCATGCCGCGCCCCGGCCGCCAGAAGCACCAGCCGTGACCAGTCCAGATTGGCTTCACAGTGCACGCGCTGCGCCAGCCACTCCGGAAAGCCGATCAGCAGGCCCCACTCGTTGCCGGCATCGCATCCCCGCACGAAGGCCACCAGCTGGCCATAGGTCCCGTCCAGGCCGTAGCAGCCCGGCCTGCGGGCAGCGTCCTGGATGGGACTACTCCGGCCGAGGGGCTGAAGTGACACTGTCCAGACGCGACACGACGCGATCAGGGTCGATGGCGAGTGGTGCCAGGGACGATCTCCCCATGGCTCGTGATCAACCGGGGTTGACATAACGTTCCTTCGGTCTACACCATCGGGGTGATTCGGCCATGATCTGCCAGATGAGGTAGACCGCGGCAACGTTATGTCAACTCCGGTTGATCACGAGCCGCACGCCGGGGTGGGGGTTGACCGTGCAGCGACGGCCGTATCGGGCATATGAGCGGAATCCGGAAGCCGTGGAGGACTGGAAGACCGTCACGCTGCCCGAGATCCAGGACCAGGCACGCCGGAAGGGTGCCTCGATCTTCTATGCCGACGAAGCGGCGGTGCGCTCGGACTGCCACGCCGGAGGTACCTGGCCTCCGACTGGAAGTACTCCAATTGTGCATAAAATTGGCAATCGGTTCACGGCTAACATGACACCCTGTTTCGGCGCTGGGGTCGCAAGGTGTACCACGCGTTCTGGACCCATGACGGGGCCACGTCCACCGGGTCGGTGGTGCAGGTCTTCGTGTCCCCCGGGGTCGTATCCGCCACCCCGTCGCTGTGATCGCCGATCCTGTTGGGGGCGCTCGGAGCATCCGGGCTGGTGACCTTCGTGGTGCCCGGCAGATCCGGGCCCCCACCCGGGGCACCCCGCAGCCGCCTGAGCAGCGCCGACAGCTCATCGATGAAGTCCCCGAGTTTCCGCAGGAGCGGTGGCCGCGTCCCCGGCCCAGTGAGGGATGTCAGCGGCCACCGCATCCCCGACCGCCTGCGCCTGGGTGGTCATCGACCCGGCG
>JAFGOK010000653.1 GCA_016926535.1 Micromonosporaceae bacterium
CGACTGGTACCTGCTGCGACTGGTCGCCGTCTGCGCGCTCGCTGATGCCGAGGGTTGTCTCTGATCGATTTCTTGTTGGACGACCCAACAAACCGGCCGGCGAAGCCGCTGGAACTTTCACCTGTTACTGGATCGCCCGTCGAGGCACGACCGTCTGAGATCCTCGCCGCCCGGACAGGGGCTGAGCAGGAACAACCATAATCCTGTCCCTGTGGCCACGCGAAGAATCACCAGCGGGAGCACCAACCGGCGTCCATCGACTGACATTGCCTGTTCTGCTGGCGAACTCCTAGCCTCGGCGCGCACCGTCGCATGCTGTGCGCGCGACGGCCAGCGCCCAACACCCCACCAGCGCCGCGGCGTGAGCCGGCCGCGGCGATGCCGGAAGCCCCCGGAACGGGCGCGGAGCACCCGAACCGGGGTGAAGGGAATCTGCATGCGACCATCCAGACGCGCCACCATCGGCCTTCTCGCGCTCTCCCTCGCCGCCGCAGGCGGGGTCGTAGCGTGGAGTTCCTCGCATCAGGCGAAGGCAGCAGACAGCGGGCCGGTCACCATCGTCTCTTCAGACTTCGAGGATGGAACCACCCAGAACTGGGCCTCCCGCTCCGGCACCGAGGTCGTCGAGAACAGCACGACCGTCGCCCACGGCGGCACCCACAGCCTCTCGATCACCGAACGGACCAGCACCTGGCGGGGTCCGGTGCTGGACGTGCTCGACGTCATGGAGATGGGCACGCAGTACACGATCACCGTGTGGGTACAGCTGGCCTCCGACGCCTCCTCCGACTCCGCCCGGCTGAGCGTCGAGCGCCAGCTCTCCGGAACCGCCAGCTACGAGACCGTGGTCAACAACACCGCGGTCAGCGCGGGCACCTGGACCAAGCTGTCCGGCACCTACACCCTGGCCACCGAGGTCGACTTCCTGACCGTCTACATCGAGACCGCCAACGCGTACCCGTCGTTCTACCTCGACGACTTCACCATGACCTACGTCCCCGCGACCCCGATCGAGTCGGGTATCCCGAACGTCAAGGACGTCTACGACCAGTTCCCGATGGGTGCCGCCATCAGCCGGGCCAGCCTGCTCGGTGAGCGGGGCAAGCTGCTGGCCAAGCACTTCAACTCGATCACTGCCGGCAACGCCATGAAGTGGGACGCCACCGAGCGGACCGAAGACACCTTCACCTACACCGACGCCGACGCGATGGTCACCTTCGCCAAGGCCAACAACATGCAGGTCCGCGGGCACACCCTGGTCTGGCACAACCAGACCCCCGCCTGGGTCTTCCAGGACGCCAGCGGGGCAACGCTGACCGCGACCGAAGAGAACAAGGCGCTGGTGCTGTCCCGCCTGGAGAACCACATCCGCAACGTCGCCGGCCACTTCGGCGATGACATCTACGCGTGGGACGTCGTCAACGAGGTTATCGACGAGGGTCAGTCCGACGGCAATCGCCGCAGCAGCTGGTACACCCTCACCGGCCTCGACTACATCCGCACCGCGTTCACCGTCGCCCGTGAGGTTGCCCCGAACGCCGAGCTGTGCATCAACGACTACAACACCACCGTCACCTCCAAGCGGGACTTCCTCTACAACCTGGTCAGCACGCTGAAGGCCGAGGGCGTCCCGATCGACTGCGTCGGCCACCAGATGCACGGCAACATCGACTGGCCGTCGGCCTCCGACACCGAAGCGGCGATCACCAAGTTCGCCGCGCTGGGCGTCAAGCAGCAGATCACCGAGATGGACATCTCCATCTACACCGACAACTCCAGCTCCTACACGTCCATTCCCGACTCTGCCCTGGCCTCGCAGGCCACCAGGTACAAGGCGCTGTTCGACGTCTATGTCGCCCACAAGGCCGACATTGACTCCGTCACCCTGTGGGGTCTGGAAGACGGCGACAGCTGGCTGAACACCTACCCGATCACCCGCATCGACGCCCCGCTGCTGTTCGACCGGAACCTCCAGTCGAAGCCGGCATACTGGACGCTCATCGGGCAGACCAGCCCGGCGGCCAGCGCGACCAGCGTCACCGCCTCGCCGTCAGCCTCGTCGGCCTCGCCGTCTGCGTCATCGGTCTCCCCGAGCGCCTCGTCGGCCTCGCCGTCCACGTCGCCGGTTTCCCCGAGCGCCTCGTCGGCCAGCCCGTCGGATCCCGGGACCTCCGTATGCTCTGTGACGTACTCCGTCGCAGGCCAGTGGCCGAGCGGATTCCAGGGCAGCGTGGTCCTCAAGAACACCGGCACCGCCACCATCAGCGGCTGGAAACTCAGCTGGGCCTTCGCGGATGGCCAGAAGATCAGCCAGCTCTGGAACGGCAGCTACACCCAGAGCGACGCTACCGTCACCGTCACCAATGCCTCGTGGAACGGCACGCTTGCTCCCGGCACCTCTGCGACCTTCGGGTTCCTCGGCAGCTGGAGCAGCACGAACAGCATCCCGACCGCGTTCACGGTCAACGGCGCAACCTGCTCGTGATCACTCCCTGATGGCCAGTCCTTCGGTCTGGTTGCCGAGGCGGTGCGCCCAGTCCGGGCGCACCGCCTCGGCACTTATTGAACGTTTCACTTTCCACAGCCGCTGCTCCGCTCATACCCAACGTCGATGATCTGCACCTTCACCACCAGCACAGACTTAAGAACAACATTGAACAATCACAATATTGCCGGGGCGACAGGCAGCTCTGCGACCATCGACCCCAGAGCACCCCGACCTGCTCGCGGCACGACTTCACCCTCTCCCGGAAACCCCTGACCATCGCGAGGAGCCTTCCATGCAGGACTCGTCCCCCCCGCCGGCCCGGCGTCCACGTCTGCCCCGCTCACGGAGATCCATCGCTCTGATCGCGACCGCGGCGACAATGGCCGCAGGCGGCACCATCGCTGCGGTCACCATCGCCAACGCCGCGACCGCCGGCTGCAGCGTCACCTACTCGGTTGGCTCACAGTGGACCACCGGTTTCACGGCCAACGTCAGTGTCACCAACCTCGGAGACGCGATCGACGGCTGGACGGTGGCCTGGGACTTCACCGCCGGGCAGACCGTCACCCAGATGTGGAACGGCAGCTTCGCCCAGAGCGGCACCAAGGTCACGGTCACGAACGCCAGCTACAACGCCGACATCGCGAGCAACGCCACCGCCGCCTTCGGGTTCAACGGCACCTGGAACGGCTCGAACCCCACTCCGGCGTCGTTCACCCTCAACGGGACGACCTGCACGGGGCAGGCGTCCTCCAGCAGCGCCGCCGTCCCGAGCAGCGCAGCACCGTCCGCCTCGGCGACGAGCCCAGCCCCCAGTGCCAGCGCGACCTCCAATGTCCCGCCGTCAACGGTCAACGGTCGCCAGATCGAAGCGCTCGATCGGGGCATCGTCAGCGTTCGTACCGGCAGCAACAATCTCGTCTCCTGGCGGCTGCTGGCCACCGATCCGGCCGGGGTCGGATTCAACGTCTATCGCGGCTCGACGAAGGTCAATTCCTCCCCGATCACCAACTCGACGAACTATCTGGACAGTGGTGCCGCGGCTGGC
>JAFGOK010000654.1 GCA_016926535.1 Micromonosporaceae bacterium
GAGCAGTGGTCGGTCGACCAGTCGAACGAGTACGGCGTCCACGGCTGCTGGCCCTGGCGGGCGGTGTTCCAGGCCCGCGCGCTCTTGGCCGTTGCCTGGCTCCAGGTTTTCAGGACAGCGAGCTTTTCGTCCCTGGTCGCGGCGGAAGCGGGGGAGACCACGGCGACGGCCAGGCACAGGGCTGTGGCCGGGGTAATGATCATCCAGCAGCGCCGGAGGGTCCTTCTCATGACAATGCACCTCGCAGGGTCGGCCGGGAGGTTCTGATGGAGCATGCATTGTGACTCATCAATGTGGTGGTGCTCAAGAAGTGGAATTATCGCTGATCCGGTCCATTTCGGCTCGAAGCGGTGTCGCTCTCCTTGATCAACGCGAGGAGCGGTCTGCTGGGCGAGTACGATCCCCCTCGGCAGTGCCATCATGCCCAAGGAGCGACCGTCCCATGAGTGAGCAGACCAGCTCGCACACTGTGCTGGTGTACAGCGACGACCCGAAGGTGCGCGAGCACATGAAGCTCGTGATCGGCGAGCGTCCCGCCCAGACGATGCGGGTGACCTTCGTTGAGGCCCAGACCGCCGCCGCCGTGACCCGGCTGGTCGCTGCTGGGGGTGTCGACCTCGTCCTGCTCGACGGGGAGGCGTCGCCAGCCGGCGGGATCGGCCTGGCCAGGCAGTTGCGGGATGAGGTCGTCGGCTGCCCTCCGACCGTGGTCGCCATCGCCCGCGCGGCGGACCGGTGGCTCGCGGCGTATGCCAAGGCCGACGCCACCCTGACCCATCCGCTCGATCCGGTCCTGACGTCGAGGACCATCGCGAACCTGCTGCGGGAGCACCTGCCGGCGCCCTCGCCAGAGGCATCATCCCAGCCATCACACGAGTCGAGCTGACTGGGCACAACCAGTCACTCGGCAGACCCGGATCCGGAGGCGAACATGGGCGAGCGGACCTGGCCGCTGCTGCTGGGCGCATTGCTGCGCGGAGAGTCGTTGTCCACCCACGACACCGCCTGGGCGATGGGTGAGATCATGGATGGGGCCGCGACCCCCACGCAGATCGCAGGATTCCTCGTCGCGCTGCGTGCCAAGGGGGAAACGCCCGCTGAGGTCGGTGGTCTCGTCGAGGTCATGCTGGACAACGCCCTTCGGGTGAGCCTGCCCGAGGAGATCAGGACCAGGGCCGTTGACGTCGTCGGGACTGGGGGAGACTGCGCGCACACGGTCAACATTTCGACGATGGCCGCCATCGTCGTGGCGGCGTGTGGCGTGCCAGTCGTCAAGCACGGCAATCGCGCGGCCTCCTCATCCTGTGGGACGGCGGATCTGCTGGAGTACCTCGGCCTCCCACTCGATCTCGGCCCCGAGGGGATCGTGCGCTGCGTCACCGAGGTCGGCATCGGTTTCTGCTTCGCGGCGAAGTTCCATCCGGGGATGCGTCACGCCGCCGTGCCGCGCCGGGAGCTCGGTGTCCCGACCGTCTTTAACTTCCTCGGCCCGCTGTCCAACCCGGCGCGGCCGACCGCTGGGCTGATCGGCTGCGCCGACCGACGAATGGCGCCGGTGATGGCGGCGCTGTTCGCCGGCCGCGGAGACAGCGTGCTCCTTGTTCGGGGGGAGGACGGCCTGGACGAGATCACCACGGCCGCCGGGACGCGCGTGTGGGCTGCTGGCAGCGGTACCGTCCGGGAGTTGGTCATTGATGCGGCGGATTTCGGCATCCCGCGATCCCGGCCCGGTGACCTGCGCGGTGGGGACGCCTCGCACAACGCGGAGATCACCATGGGGGTCTTCGACGGGGTCGCTGGCCCGGTCCGTGATGCCGTCCTGATCAACGCGGCTGCGGCACTTGCGGCCCAGAGCGGCCCCGATCAGGATCTGGCCAAGGCCATCCGGGTCGGTCTCGATCGGTCGGCCGCCGCGATCGATTCAGGAGCCGCCCGGACCCTGCTCTCCCGGTGGGTCGAGGTGGCGGCGCTGCCAGCCTGACCTGGAACCTTTCGTGGCCTGCCTGGTGAGAGCCGCCGTCCGTGGCGAGCTTGCCACCGGCTCCTGCCAGGACACCGCCCTTCCGGACGGATCCTTCACCGGCACCCTGCCCGACCCCTCGACCGCGCATGCCACGTCCACGCGGCCGACATCCCACCCAGGCCAACAAACCTGACAGAACTTCTGCGGAGCTGCCCTAATCGTCCTCGCCGAGCCCGACCGCGAACGTCGCCTCAAGATCGTGTCTGGAGTACGCCTGGAACGCGACATGACTGTCGGTGTTGACAACGCCGGGGACCTTGGAGATCCCACTGGCGATGACGTCGGCGATTTTTTCGAATTCCCGGACCCGGACGATCGCGATCAGATCGGCATTTCCCGTGACAGAGTAGACCTCGCTGACTCCCGGAAGATCGGCGATGGCCTGGGCCACCTCGGGAATCGAGTCAGTGACGCAGTCAATGAGGACGATCGCGGTGATCATTTCCGCACCTCCAGTCGGCGAGGACGCTGAATGATCACATGCTATGCCGATCGGCCGCCTGGGGGAGCAGAGACCCGGCGGACGGCAGCGGTCGCGTTACCTCGGCTGCCCGGCGGCCACTCGCGCGGCGTATGTGGCGTAGTCCCGGCTGATCGTCTCGGTGCTGGCGCCGAGGACCTCGGAGAACACGGTGTCTTGGTCGCGTTGCCCGTCGAAGGCCCGGTACAGGGCGAGGAGGCGATCCTCCCCGTACCGCTCGGCGATCATGCGACAGGCGAGCCATCCGAGGACGTAGGCATCGCTGGCGGTTGCTGACCGGAACCGCTCGTCGCTCGGGAGGCCACCCGCTGCTGCGGCGGCACCGCCGGTGATTCCGGCGAGTGTGGCGACGAGGTCGCCCTCGGCATCGCGGAGGGCGACATATTCCGCGAACCCCTCGACCAGCCACAGCGGGGGCCGCCCGGTCGGCTGCCCGGTCGCGTTCATCGCGGCGTGGGTCAATTCGTGGGCCAGCAAGGTCTTGGCGGCCGGGTACTCAGCGATCGCGTCTTCGTTGATGATGATCCGGGAGGTGACGGCTTTCGCCTCGGCGTGCCACTCCGGGACCTGGTCGTACTGCAGGACGGTGAACCCGGCAACCGTGCCGATCCGCTCGGGGGTGTACGTGAGGTGGGCCTGCTCGATGTTCGGATCCCTGGCCACCGTGATCAGGACGCCAAGGTCTTCCGCCTCTGGCACCAGCTCCATGACTGCTTCGAGGGCTTCCCAGGACAGCTCAGACAGCCACCAGCCGAGATCGACGTCATCGTCCGGGACCATCAGCACGATTGATTCCTCCTTACCGATCACGGACATCCTGGTCCCCCCGTCCCAGGGTTGCCCGTTGGTGCCCTGGGGCAGCGGGCCTCCCTCCTCAGGGGCTTCGGTGACCTCCCCGATGATCTTCCAGGTGTCCTCGACCAGGCCGACGACGGGGAGCCAGGCGGCGGCGACGGGCGCTGCGTCGACGCCGGTGATTTGGTAATGCACCGTGACGGCCATGACGTGCACCTGCTTGCGGTGCTCGCCGAGCAGGGATTCCGGGACAGCGGCAGAGTTGAACCGTCCTGATTCGACCGTGTAGCCGAAGTCAGCGAGCGGGAGCTGGGTGAGGTTCTCGAATTCGGTCAGCTGCCGCACGACGAATTCCAGATTCGTGCGGTCGACGTCCTGGAGGAAGCCGACGGGGTCCGCTTCGGAGATCGCCTGCTCCCTGTGATCGAAGAGTGCTTCGACCTGTGCCCGGAGGACCTTGTTCCCGGTGAGATCGATGAGCCCGGTCGCGTTCGCGAGGGTCGTCGCTGTGATGAGCACGCAGACCAGACCGAAGCACGCCCAGCCCCAGCGGATGTGAGGCCTTGGCTCGCGAAGGTCATTGACCTCGGAAAACTCCACGATCGTGAATCGTATGCGCGGCTGCTCAACGCCTGGTCAATCCCTGCGCAGCCCTGGCGCAACTCCCGAGTCTCAGCCGGCTCGGCCCACGGTGGACGGTACCCCGCTGACGGTCAGATCGCGGCCGACCCTGATGGCGTCAACCAGATGCTCGTCCTGGCCGACGTACCCACCGGGCCAGACCACCCCTCTGGTCACCGGCCCGTGGACCAGCGCTCCGCCTCCGATGACCGCGTCCATCAGCGGGGCGCTGACCTCTGCGCCTTCCGCGACTTGTGATCCCTGCCCAGTGGTGCAGGTGTGCAGGTTCGCGGCGAGGTAGTCGACCGGCGTGCCGGTGTCGAGATAGGTACCGGCATACTCGATCACCTCCAGCCTGCCCTCCCGCTCCGCCGGGCGCCACGTCGTGCTGACCAGATTGCCTGGGCCCGCTGGCAACCGTGCGATATCGGCCCAGGGCAGAAGCGAGAACCCGGCGAAGCGATGCTGGCAGAACTCAGGCGGTGCCCCGTTGAGCGCCGGAACTCCGAGTATGCGTACAGTCTGGCCGTCCCAGCCGTCGAGCAGGGCGGCGAGGTCGTCCCCTGGGCTGGCGGCGGTCGAGGTGAGATAGGCGTCGGCGTTGCCGACGAGTGCTCCCCGCCCGCCGATCCATTGCCTCAGGAACCCGACGCCCCCGGCGGTACCGAGCGGGGATCCTGGCTCGCGGGACAGCCATGCCCGGTCACCGACGTGTGTGACCACCTGGTCGGCGAGATAGCAGGCATTGACGGCGACGCTGTCCGGGGCGCGGAAGCCGAGGCCGGCGACTCGCTCCAGTGCCCGGTCGAGCAGCGCGACGTTGCCGACGGGGCACAGGGGCTTCGGCAGTAGCTCGGTGAGTGGCCGGAGCCTGCGTCCCTCACCCGCGGCGAGGATGATCGCCGCGATGTCCCGGGGTGATTGGGGAGTCATCGCGCGGCTTCCGGATAGTCGGCATACGGGCCGAGACCGTAGTGCGCCAGCAGGCGGGCGGTCGCCGGGGTGACCGGGGGCAATGCCTCGATCGGTTGCCACGCCGCCTCGATGATCTCGCTTCCGTCGCAGCTCAACGAGCTGTCCCTGCTGACTGTCGTCAGGAAGACGACGTCGATCCAGCGTCCGCGGGTGTGGACGACCGCGTTCGGCACGGCCGGGACGAGCGAGTCAGCGCTGATCATGAGGCCGGTCTCCTCCTGGAGTTCACGGACCGCGCCCTCTGCCGGGCGCTCGCCTCGGGCCAGTAAGCCGGCTGGCAGGGACCAGCCCTTGCCGGGGGGTTGCCTGACCATGAGTAGCCGGCCGGTCTTCGCCTCGGTCGCCAGGACCACCGCGCCGACGGTGTAGGTCCCGACGCCCAGGCGCACCATGCGGCGACGCAGCCGTGGCGGAAGACCGTAGAAGACGCGGAATGCGAGGGTCCGGATGGTCCGGAGCGGTCCTCGCCGCGCGGTTGCTGGGGTCACCAGGACGAGGGTAGGCGGTGTCATGGCACCCTCGCTCGCCGTGTCCCGGTGAAATTGCACAGGATGTCTGACGGTTGTGTCCCGCTATGCGGCGAAACCAGTGGCACTTGCGAGCTGAGGTGATCAATCATTGATTGACACGATTCAATCGGTGGCGTTAGGTTGCCTGACCGGCAAGCGCTTTCCGTCGGGGTGTTCCCGAGATCCTGACCCGCACCACCACGGAGGCGCCACGACGACCAAGGAGTGACTGTGAAAGCCAATCGGCGTCTCCGGGCGCTGCTGACTGGCGGTACTGTGATTGCGACCCTCGGCGCTGCCGGGGTCGTCGCCCTTCTGCACAGCCAATCTGCCCTCGCCGCGACCGCGCGGCAGGTCGAGCGACTTGACCGAGGGCTGATCAGCGTCCGTACCGGCAGCAACAACCTCGTGTCCTGGCGGCTGCTGGGCACCGACCCCAGCGGAGTCTCGTTCAACGTCTATCGCGGCTCGACGAAGGTCAATTCCTCCCCGATCACCAACTCGACGAACTATCTGGACAGTGGTGCCGCGGCTGGC
>JAFGOK010000131.1 GCA_016926535.1 Micromonosporaceae bacterium
ACGTCATCGCCCCGAACGCGTTCATCCACCTCGAAGGGGGCACCATCACCGTCGAGGCCGGGGACGACGGCATCGACTCCAACGGGACGATCGCCGTCACCGGAGGAGAGACCGTCGTCAGCGCCGCGTACGACGGCATCGACGCCAACGGCTCGTTCACGATCACCGGAGGCAGCGTCGTCGTCAATGGCGCACCGGTCAACGACAACTTCCAGGATGGTCTGGAGGTGCTCGGCGGGCTGATCTTCTCGGGAGGGACCCTGCTGTCGGCAGCGATCGCCGCCTCGTACACGCCCCCTGCGCCTGCCTCGGCCCAGGGGTGGATCTCGATCAAGCTGGGCGCTTCCCAACCGGCCGGCACGATTGTCCAGCTCGCCGCGCACCCGACCGAGCCTTCCGCGGACGCGACCGTGACTGTGCTCGCCGCGTATCAGGCCGGTAAGGCGTTCCGCTCGATGCTGTTCACCTCCAGCGCGATCACCAATGGGCAGACCTACGACGTGTACACCGGCGGCAGTGTCTCCGGTAGGAACATCGGGGGGCTGTATGCCGCAGGGGATCTCACCGGCGCGACGAAGGTCGCAACCGTCGAAGCGGGCCGCTTCACGCGGTGAGGTGGCCACCGCCCGTGTGAACCTTCATCGGTTCTTCACCGGACCGGCCCTACGCTCGGCGCGATCCGTCGCACGCATGGGGCGTGCGGCCAGACCGGAGGGAATCGTCGAGATGAGGCACAGGGCGGCTCATGGGACCTGCGTCGGCCGGGTGGCCTTGGGCTGCGTTGCCGCGGCCGCTGCAACCACTCTCCTGCTGTCCGGATGCGGGGGCGAGGACAGCGAGGGGGTCGCCACCGCGCAGCAGGGTCAGACCTCGGCGGCGGCCTCCGCCGGGACCGGGAACGAGGTGGCCGACTACATCGCCAAGGTGCGAGTGTGGGTCGACTGCATGCGCAACGAGGGGATCGATGTGAGCGATCCCGATGAAACCGGTCAGACGACGATCAACGGGGATCTGGCAGCGCTCAAGCAGGACCCGACGTTTACCAAGGCCCAGCAGCAGTGCCAGTCGCTGCTGCCGGCCGTGCCGCAGAGCGTCATGGATCTGCGCCGGACCCAGCTGACCGATGCCCAGAAGGAGACCAACCGGAAGTACGCCGAGTGCATGCAGACCCACGGCGCTCCGGATTTCCCCGATCCGGACGCTGACGGCGGGTTCGATCGTTCGGGGACCTGGGACCAGAGCTCCGCTGGAGCCAGGCAGGCCACCGAGGCCTGCGCCAGCATCCTTGGGGTCACTCCCGGGCCGACCCAGGGATGATCCGGTGAACCGGCGTCATCGCACTATCCTCGGGACCGGGGCTGGGGTGACCATCGTCGCGGTGGCGACGATCGGGGCGCTCGGCCTCGGTGGTGGGGACTCCGGTGCTGCGGGGACACCACCCCCGCGCACCGGTGGCACCACGACCGTCACCCGGCAGACCCTGGCGAACACCACCGCTGTGGACGGCTCGCTGGGACACGGCATCCCCATCCCGCTGACCCCCAAGGCCACTGGCACCATCACCTGGCTTCCCCCGGTGGGGAGCACGGTGCGGCGGGGGCAAACCCTGCTGCGGGTGAACGACCGGCCGGTGGTCCTGCTGTATGGGGAACTGCCGATGTACCGCCGGCTGGCGGTGACTGCGGGGAGCCAGACCACGGGGAGCCCGGCCACGGCGGACGCGGACGGGCCACGAGCCGCCTCTGCGGCTCCGGCCCCGTCCGGGACGACCGAGCCGACCAGGGGACGGGACGTCCGGCAACTGGAGACCAATCTCAAGGCCCTCGGCTATACCGGGTTCACCGTTGACGAGGCGTTCAGCGCGGCGACGGCCCAGGCGGTCCGGCGGTGGCAGAAGGATCTGGGGCTATCGCAGACCGGAGCCGTGGAGGTCGGCGATGTGGTGTACGCCGCTGGAGAGGTTCGGATCGCTCAGGTCTCCGCCCTGGTGGGCGACGCCGCTGCGGCACAGGTGCTTTCGTACACCCATCCGACCCGGGTGGTGACCGTGAACGTCCCGGCAGCGCAGACGGGCTGGGCCACGGCCGGTACCGAGGTCGAGGTCGTGGCCCCCGGGGGCACGAGCACGACGGGGGTGGTCGCGACCGTCGGGACCGAGGCTATCGCTGCGGCTGGTTCTGCGGGCGCGGAAGCGGCGGCGGGAGGCGCCGCCGATCAGGCCACGGTGCCGGTGGTGATCACGGTCAAGGATCAGTCGAGTTTCGGTGACCTGCAGAGCGCTCCGGTCACCGTTAAGTACATCTCGGAGCGGAGGGACAACGTGCTGACCGTACCGGTGGCGGCGCTGGTCGCCTTGGCCGAGGGCGGCTTCGGGCTGGAGTTGGCCCAGCAAGAAGCGGGCAGGTTCATCGCGGTGAGCGTCGGCCTGTTCGCCGATGGGCGCGTCGAGGTCAGCGGTCCGGAGGTCGCCGAGGGCCTGACCGTGCGGATCCCGCAGTGACCGCCGCCGAGGTCGCTGGTCAGGCCAGCGATGAGCCGGTGGTCGCGATGGTCGAAAGTGGACCGGCCGTCGCCCTGACCGCCGTGTCCAAGGTCTATCCAGGACCGGTGACGGCGGTCGAGGACGTCTCCCTGACCATCGAGCGGGGCGAGCTGGTGGGGGTGGTCGGCCCTTCAGGATCGGGCAAATCGACCATGCTGCACCTGATGGGGGCGCTGGACCTGCCGTCGGCCGGAACGGTCACCATCGACGGGTACGACGTGGCGGCCCTGTCCGACCAGCAGATTTCCGCGCTGCGCGCGCAGCGGATCGGCTTCGTGTTCCAGCAGTTCCATCTGGCCAGCGGGGTTCCGGTGCTGGACAACGTTGCAGACGGGGTGCTGTACGCCGGAGTGCCCCGGCGCCAGCGCAGGCAGCGGGCTCGCGAGGCCCTGGAGCGGGTTGGGCTCGGCCACCGGCTGGATCACGGGCCGAATGCCCTGTCCGGCGGTGAGCGGCAGCGGGTGGCCATCGCGCGGGCGGTGGTCGGGCAGCCGCTGCTGCTGCTCGCCGACGAGCCGACCGGCAACCTCGACACTGCGGCCGGAGCGGCCGTGCTCGAACTTCTCGGCGAGATGCATGCCGCGGGGACCACCGTTGTGATCATCACTCATGATCGCGACATTGCGGCGGCGCTTCCCCGCCAGGTGACGATGCGCGACGGACACATCGTGGAGGACCGGTGAATCAACCGCTTCGCCCGGCGCGGCTTCGCCCGTCGGATCTGTTCCTGCTCGGCGGGGCAGGGCTGCGCTCCCGGCCGCTGCGGGTGGTCCTGTCAGCGCTCGGAATCGCCATCGGCGTCGCCGCGATGACCGCCATCGTCGGGATCTCTGTGTCCAGCAAGGCAGAGGTCAACCGGAGGCTGGACCAGCTGGGCACCAACCTGCTGCTGGTCTCACCCGGTCAGACCCTCCAGGGGCAGCGGTCGCAGCTGCCGGTCGAGGCGACCTCCATGGTGGGCAGGATCGGCCCGGTGCACGAGGTCGCCGCCACCGGGAAGGTCAATGCCCACGTCTACCGCAATGACCACATGCCGGTGGGGCGGACGGGCAGCATCACCGTGCTGGCCACTGACGACCGGCTCCTGGCGACCGTCGCCGCGACCGTGCGGCGCGGGTCGTGGCTCAACGCCGCGACCGCGCGCTATCCCGCGGTGGTCCTCGGTGCCACCGCGGCACAGCGGCTGGACGTCTACACCCCCGGAATGCGGCTGTGGCTGGGCGGGGCCTGGTTCTCGCTGGTCGGAGTGCTCGAACCGGTGCCCCTGGCCGCGGAGATGGACAGCGCGGCCCTGATCGGATGGGAGACGGCCCAGACCTACCTGGGATTCGATGGCCGCCCGACCACGATCTACCTCCGGGCGGCGGAACAGCACCTGCCAGCGGTCCGGTCCGTCCTTGGTGCCACCGCCAATCCGCAGCATCCCGACGAGGTGCTGATCTCCCGTCCCTCGGACGCGATCGCGGCGCGTGCCTCGACCAACGCGACGCTTACCCAGTTGCTGGTGGGACTGGGCGCGGTCGCGTTGCTGGTCGGTGGAGTGGGCATTGGCAACACCATGGTCATCTCGGTGCTCGAACGACGGCAGGAGATCGGGCTGCGCCGGGCGCTCGGAGCGACCCGCCGCCAGATCCGGGCCCAGTTCGTGACCGAGTCGCTGCTGCTGTCCGGGCTTGGAGGGGCGTGCGGGACCGTGCTGGGCACCGCCATCACCGCGGGGTACGCGATCGCCCAGGGCTGGCCGACCGTCATGCCGTGGTGGGCGTCCCCGGCCGCCCTTGCCGCAACCATCCTGATCGGAGTGATCGCAGGGCTGTATCCCGCGGTCAGCGCCAGCCGTCTTGCGCCTACCCAGGCATTGAGTACGCCATGACAGGCTGGGCGAGGTGAGACTCGTGGCCGAGGATCGCCTGGTGAAGCCGGCGAATCGCCGGAATCGGCTCGATGGCCAGCTCCGTGACCAGCTGGTGGCGAAGCAGCCGGTAGACCCTCAGCGCCTCGGCCTGCCGCCCGCACCGGTACAGCGCCAGCATCAGCTGGCCGTGCAGCCGCTCCCGCAGGGGGTGTTCCGTGATCAGTGCGGCCAGCTCTGCTGCCACCTCGTGGTGACGCTGCAGCGCGAGATCGGCCTCGATCCGGTCTTCCAGCGCGGTCAGCCGCTGCTCTCGCAGGCGTGCCGCGTCGATCTCGCGCAGCCGCACGGCGGCGGTGTCTTCGAACGGATCACCTCGCCACATGGCCAGGGCCTGCCGCAACTGCACCGTTGCCACCTC
>JAFGOK010000655.1 GCA_016926535.1 Micromonosporaceae bacterium
ACCCTGCCGGTGAACCGCTCGGTCCGAGCGACGACCCGGTACGTATGGTCTGGGGTGGCCCCGCCCTCCCGCGGACCCACGTCCTCCGGGCGACTCACGCCGACGCCTTCGCCGTCGTCGGGCTCGCCGTCGTCGGGCTCGCCGCCGGACTCATCGTCTGACCCGTCGGCTCGTCCGCCGGGTCGTAGCCCCCAAGGTCGACCGGCAGACGTTCCGCCTCCTGATAGGCGACGGCCGCACCGACAAAGGCCGCGAACAGCGGGTGCGGGCGGGTCGGGCGGCTCTTGAGCTCCGGGTGGGCCTGGGTGCCGACGAAGAAGGGATGGATCTCCCGGTCAAGCTCGACGAACTCCACCAGGCGCCCGTCCGGCGACGTTCCGCTGACCCGGAGACCTGCTCGTTCCATGGCCTCCCGGTAGCTGTTGTTGACCTCGTAGCGGTGCCGGTGGCGTTCGGAGACAGCCGTCGTCCCGTAGGCCTCGGCGACCAGCGACTCCGAGACCAGCGTCGCGGGGTAGGCGCCCAGTCGCATCGTCCCGCCGAGATCGCCCCGGCCAGCGACGATGTCTTTCTGATCAGCCATCGTCGCGATCACGGGATCCGTGGCATGAGGATCGAACTCGATGGAGTTGGCCCCGGACAGCCCTGCCCGGTGACGCAGGACCTCGATGGTCATGCATTGCAGGCCAAGACACAGGCCGAGGGTCGGGATCCCGTGTTCCCTGGCATACCTCGCCGCCCCGATCTTGCCTTCGATACCCCGGACCCCGAAGCCCCCCGGGATGACCACACCCTCCGCCCCGGCCAGCGCGGCCTCGGCCCCGGCGGCGGTGGTGCAGTCGTCGCTGGGCACCCACCGGATCTGGGTCTTCGCCCGATTGGCGAACCCCCCAGCCCGTACCGCCTCAGTGACGGAGAGGTAGGCATCGGGGAGGTCAACATATTTGCCGACTACCGCGATCGTCACGGTCTGCAAGGGGCGATGCACCCGGGCGAGCAGGTCGTCCCACTTGCTCCAGCCAACGTCGCGCCAGGAGAGGTTGAGCCTGCGAACGACGTAGGCGTCCAGCCCTTCGGAATGCAGCACCTTGGGGATGTCGTAGATGCTCGACGCGTCCGGAGCGGAGACGACGGCCTCCCGGTCCACATCGCAGTACAGCGACAGCTTGTGTTTCATCTTCTCCGGGATCCCCCGGTCGGACCGGCAGACGATCGCATCCGGCTGGATGCCGATGTTGCGCAGGGCAGCGACGGAGTGCTGCGTCGGCTTGGTCTTGAGCTCCCCGGACGGCGCGAGGTACGGCACCAGCGAGACATGCAGGTAGAAGCAGTTGTCGCGACCAATCTCATGCCGGATCTGGCGGATGGCCTCAAGAAACGGCAGCGACTCGATGTCGCCGACCGTCCCGCCGACCTCGGTGATGACGACATCCGGCTTGCGGCCGGTCTTGTCCACCGCGCTCATGGCGAAGATCCGGGCCTTGATCTCGTTGGTGATGTGCGGGATCACCTGCACGGTGTCGCCGAGGTACTCCCCCCGCCGCTCCTTTGCGATCACCGCAGAGTAGATCTGGCCAGTGGTGACATTCGCCATACTCGACAGATCACGGTCGAGAAAGCGCTCGTAGTGACCAACATCGAGATCTGTCTCGGCGCCGTCCTCGGTCACGAACACCTCGCCGTGCTGGAACGGGTTCATCGTCCCCGGGTCGACGTTGAGGTATGGATCGAGCTTCTGCATCACAACGTACAGTCCCCGAGCGCTCAAAAGGCTGCCCAGGCTGGAGGCGGTCAGTCCCTTACCCAGCGAGGAGGCGACGCCCCCGGTGACGAAGATGTGCCTGGTCGTCTTAGCTACCTGTGCCAACACGCGCTCCCGTGGTCGTCGCTGTCGATCGGTCAACGCGGACGGCTCCCCTGACTGAGACGGCGCTGTCAGCTGATGACGGCGACCGTCGGCTTCGCCATGCCGCGCGATCCACGGGACTTCACGCTAACACCTCGTCCCGAGCGTCCGTCCCCGGCCGGGCCGTGTCGCACCGTTCGGACACCGATCGTAGATGATCATCCGAGGGTGTCCGGTCCCTGGCGTGCTCCAGGACCCGCAGCGCGGCCAGCACGACCAGCGGCATCGCAGTAGCGGCGGCAGCCCCGAGCACGTTAAGCCCGACCCCCTCCACCAGCCCGGCGAACAGGGTTGCCACGCACATCCCGCCGAGGGAGGCCCGCACCGCCGGGTAGAGGCCGAACACCCTGCGGAGTCCTCCGGTCGGGCGAAGCAGCACGAACCAGATGACCACCATGGACCCGATGACCAGCAGGGTCAGCGGGCTGCTCGCCATCGTGGTCACGTTGTGCTCGCCCAGGTGCTGTCCCTCCAACCCGCCGCGGGTGCCATCACCGAGATCGACGAGGAAACGCCCGATGTTGCTGCGCTGAGCTTCTGGTCTCCGCAGGTCCAGCAGGGCGAACCCGGTCGTGACGACGACCGCCGTCGCAGCGGCCGCCGCGATCCTCGGCCCGGTGAGCCATCCGCCGGAAGCCGCCGCTGCCGCAAGGCACACCCCAGCCGACAGCGCGACCGCCCCAGAGGCGTCGGCTCCCAGGTACGGGCTGCCGACGACGACCACCCCGATCGCTCCCACCGCCGCGACGACGCAGGGACGCCAGCGCCGGGGAACCTGGGTCGCCAGCGCCCCGGCCAGCAACAGCGCACCCGCCACCAGCACGCCGAGGCCGATCGTGCCCAGACCGGCGTAGCGGCCGCTGGTCGCGGCGGAGTAGCCAGCGACCCCGTTGAGCTGAAGTCGTGATCCGGTCATGACATCAGCGGCCACGGCGACCGCGGCGACCGCGGCGACCGCTCCCAGAGGTCCGGTCGCCCGCTGGCGCCGGGTCAGCCTGACAATGCCGGCGGTCGTGATCGCCAGCACCACCGCAGTCACCCCGGCGAAGACGAGGTTCGGCAGGGGCCACCGCCACCACGGCACGAGATCGGCGACCAGCGCCGCCGGCACCGCAAGGGCTGCGGCGACCAGGGCGACTTCGGCGAGTCGCAACACTCGACCGGGGACGGGTTCCACCAGCGCAGGGCCAGGCGACCGGCTCACCCAGCGCAGCAGCGAGGCCACCGCCCAGAACAGGATGAGTTGCCCAACTGCGAGGACGATCAGGAACCGGGCCGCGACCACCCGCTGCACTCCGGCCTGCTGGTCGGCGTCTGCCAGCCGGGCGACGGCCTCGGCAAGGTGATCCGGCCGCTGCCCTGCCCGCGAGACAGTCGCCCCGATGAACAGCTCATTGGGAATCGGCCGGTCGAGAGCTGCCAGCACGGTTGGAGCAAGATCAACCAACTGGACATAGCCCAGCCGGCCGGTGGTCCGCGACATCAACCAGCCCCGCCCGTAGCCAGGGCCCTCCGCGATGGCCACGTGCAGCCGCCCGACGTCGGCGGTATCGGACAGGCCCGCGACCATGACCAGCGACCGGGACGGGCGGACTGCCAGCACCGCCGCGAGAGCGTCATCCGCCGCCTCCACTCCGGCGTCACGGGTTGCTCCGGACCCCTCCACGGTCCCGGCATCGATGATGGACAGCGGGCAGACCCGAAGGTGCTGCCCCAGACCTTCGTCAAGATCCTCGGCGTACCGGTCGACCCTGCCGAACGGCCGGGCCGCAGCGATCGCCGCGCCCTCGCCGATGGCCGTCGTGCACCGGACCGCCTCGGCCAGCGCCCCAGGTTGAACCTCCCAGGACAGCTCCCGGTTGGCGCTGACCACCTCGGACTGGTCGCGAACGGTCACGCCCTCGGACCGCGCCGTGCCAGTGGCCTCCCCCGACCCGGCGGCCCCAGCCCCAGAACCAGCCCCTGCCCCAGGATCGGCAGCCGAGGCCTGCTCGATCGGCACCGCCAGCTGAGGGCACTCGCCCTCCATCGGCCCGTCGGTGCGCTGCGCCAGATTGCCTGCTCCCAGAGTGAGCCAGCCATCCGCTGGGCAGGTTGTCTCCCCGGCCGACCGCACGGACAGCGCGCCGATCGCGCCGCGCTCCGCAAGACCCCACAGCGTAGGGGTCCGGTCCGGATCAAGGTCGTCCCATCGCAACCCGGCGGCCCCAACGACGATCACGAAATCCGTCGGCTGCGGGGGCGCTCCCTCCGGTGGTTCTGGCAGCAGGGCGAGGACACTGATACCAGCTGCGACGAGAGCGAACGCGTAGGGTGCGACCCTGCTCCGCGGCAGTCGCAGCAGCGCCGGCCCTGCCAGCGGGCGCATCCTGTGCACGAGCCGAGCGATCAGTTGCCCCATCAGCCGAGACTCCTCCGCTCGCGCGACACCAGCTCGGCATAGACATCCATGATCTGGGCATGGGCTGCTGCCTCATCCGGCCAGGTCGCCGCTTGGCGCGGCCCGCGGATCGCGTACTCCCGCCGCAGCCCCGCGTCATCGAGAAGGCGAACGACCGCGGCGTCGACGGCGGCAACATCACCGGCAGGAACCAGCAGCGCGGCATCCCCGACGATGTCCCCGACTCCCCCGACCGCCGTCGCGACCAAGACCGCCCCCGCCCGCAGCGCCTCCTGCACGAACAGCGGCTGCCCCTCCCAGACGCTGGTCGCGACGACGACATCCGCCGCTGCCAGCAGGTCGGCGACATCGCGACGATAGCCGAGCAACCGCACCGGCGCCCCGCTTCCCTCGATCCGCTCCGCGAGATCGGCGTAGGCGGGGCCGCCCCCGGCGATGACGACCATCGGAGTCGGAGTGCGGGAGCGCCACCGGGCCGCGGCGGAGATCAGAACGTCGTACCCCTTCTGCGGATGAAGCCGACCGGCGGAGAACACCAGCGGGCGGCCAGGCTCGACCCCGAGCTCCGCCCGGACCTCCTCGGCCGTCCGGCTCGGAGCTGGGAGAGGCGGGGCCGGCACGGCCGCGAGGCGCACGTCACGGGCCCCGAGAGCCCTGGCCCGCGCGACGAGATCGGCGCTGACTCCGAGAGTGACATCGGCGACCCGGGCGACGTGCCGCTCCAGCCTGCGGTGCACCCATCCTCTGGTCCCGCTGGCCATGACCAGGTTGTGCCACGTGACGACCAGCGGCTGCCCGTGGGGGCGGACCAGCGCCGCGACCAGCCCGGCCCGCAGGCCGTGGGCATGAATCACGTCAAATCCGCCGCCAGCCGACCGGAGGGCCGACCGGAGGGCACGCACCGCGACGGCATCGGAGAGCGTCGGGCTCGCGGGGATCTCAACCGGGTGGAATCGCGCGCCAGCGGCTGTGAACCCGAACCGCTCCTCCGTCGCCGCCGGGCCGAACACCGTCACCGTGATCCCGTCCGCGACGAGCCCTCCGGCGAGCGAGGCAACGTGGCGTCCCGTTCCCCCGGTGCTGGACGCGAGCACGAGCGCAACCCCACCAACGACGTTCACCGCGAGTCCCCCTCCCAGACGGCAGGTTCCAGGCCAGCCCAGCATGCCCTGTCCGGCGTCGCCCGTTCCCGGCGGGGTTGTCCCCGGCCGGGTTGCCCCCCAGCGAACGCGAGCCAGCGGGTTCGCCTGACGCGTCTACACTGACCGCGCACGCCACAGCGTACGGACGCACGAACCAGAACCACTGCGGCAAGCAGGCCAGCCGGGAGCGAAACGTGGGAACAATGGCCGGTCGGCTCTCCGGCCCCGGCGGTCGGCGACTCATCGCCGGCGTCGCGGATCAGGCGCTGGTCTCAGTGACGACCGCGGGCCTGCTCTTCGTCGCGGCGCTGGTCCTACCCAGACGGGAAGCGACCGACCTGCTGTACTCCGCGCAGATCATCGTGTTCCTCCAGGGGATGGGCAGGGCCTTCATCGGCGACGTCCTGCTGACCTATGCCGCCCGGTTCGACGCCGGGCCCAAGCTGCGCAGGCAGTTCGACAACGCCCACGCCACCGCTGCCGTACTCGCGGTCGTCGGCATGATCGGTGTTGGCTGCGCCATGCTGGCCTTCCCCAGCTACTGCCCATCAGATCTGCTGTGGGCGCTGCCGTTCATCCCAGCGATTCTGCTCCAGGACCTGGCTCGCTACACCTACCAGACGACGCGGGACCAGTCCAAGGCCCTCCTCGTCGACCTGATCTGGGTGGGGGTGGAAGTCACCGCCCTGGTCGCCGTACTGCTGACCGGGCGCGGCGGAGGTGGGCCGATCCTGGCCTGCTGGGGCGCCGGAGCCGGGACGGCGGTGCTCTGCTTCTACGCCCGCACCGGGATCAACCCGCTGCGCGGCCGGCCGAGTCAGTGGATCAGGGACACCCGCCGGCTCCTCGGCTGGTACACGGCGACGGGCATTCTCGCCCAGACCACGACCCTCATGATCGGCACCCTGGTCCAAGGCCTGCTCACCAAGAACGACTATGCCGGATTCCGCCTGGTCCAGATGGTGGTCCTGCAACCGGCCCAGAGCCTTGCCATGGCGCTCAACGGGTTGCTGGTCCCCCGGTCCTCCAGGCTCGCCGGCCAGGGGGACCTCTCCGGCCTGTGTCGGCAGACCCGCGTGGTGGTCACCGCGGTCGGGCTGCTGGGTTGCGCCATCGTCGCGGTCGCAACCCTGGTCGCCGACCCGGTCCTTCGGGTCTTCAAGGGCGGCATGTACGCCGATGTCGCGGTCATCGCCCTGCCGATCGCCCTGCAGACCCTGGTCTATCTGCTCCAGGTGCCATTCACGGTCGCCGTACGCGGCCTGCAGCAGGGACGGCAGGTGTTCGCCCAGTACGTGGTCTTTTCCGCCGCCGCCCTGACCGGGCTGGTCACCGGCGCCTCGCTGGGCCAGCTCGCTGGTGCCGCCTGGGGTCTGTGCGGTGGCGCCACCATCGGTCTCGCGGCGCAGGTCTGGTTCTTCTCTGCCGTGGTCACCCGGATGGCGACGCCGAAGCGTCCCGCCGCGCCGGGTTCTCCCCCTCCCGCTGCACCGGAACCTCCCGCTCCCGCTGCACCGGAACCTCAGGCCGCCGACGCCCCAGCTCGTCCAGCTCCCGAAGGACCGGGGTCCGGGCGATCACCCTGGTGAAGCTGATCTTCTCGCTGGCCAGGGTCAAGCCGGCAATACCTGCCAGCGCGACGGTCTTGGCCAGCCGCCCGCCCCGCGCGGCGACGGCGGTGCCGATCAGGGCGCCGAACGCGTTGGCTCCCCCGTCGCCCAGCATGATGCGCTCGTCGAGATCGTCGGAGATCAGGGCGCTGGCCGCCCCTACCGTCCCAGCAGCAATCCCGCTGGCCCGGCCGCCCCTGGAGGCCAGCGGCGCGGCGACGGTCATCCCGGCCTTGAGCGCCCGGCCGGGGCGCAAGTCGAGCAGATTGACCAGGTTCGCCGACCCCGCGATCACGCCAGCGTCGAGCACGACGTCGACTACCGTCCGCCGACGCCCTGACGTACTTGTCATGATCATGGCAGCGCCCAGACCGGCCGCACCTACCCCAAGGATCTTGACCAGGCCAGCCGTGATCTGCCCCTGGCGCAGTGCCGCCAGGTGCCCGTGGAACCCCTTGGCGGCCCGCTGCTCCGGGCGCGCGCCAGCGATATCGTCGTAGAGGCCAACCGCCCCAGCGCCGAGCCCCGCCACCGCCACGGCAGCCGCCATGCGCGGGTCGTCGGCCCCGAGAGCGGCGCCAGCCGTCGCCCCAAGGGCCAGGGCAGGCCCACCCGCAAGGCTGACTGACTGGCCGTGGAAATTGTCCCTGCGCAGGAGTCGCTCCCCGGGCGCCGCGAGCACCGTCCGCAGCACCGAGCGCCCGACCATGGCTCCAACCCCGGCGGCGGCCAGCCTGGCGATCGCGCCGGCTCTCCTGGCGCCTTTCCCGCGTGCCCTGCCACCGTCAGCTGCCATTGGTGTTCCCCCCAGCCTGTGGCAGGGGCCCGGTGGCTCCCGCCCCGACGCCGTAGTGACCAGCCCGCCCCGCGGCCTGCTCTGCCAGGGCCAGGACCGCAGCCAGGCGGCCGAGCTCCGCCGAAGTGTTGTCGACCGTCGAAGCCGTCTTCACCAGATCTGGATCATCACGGATCGCCCGGACGACGTTGCCGGTGCCAGCGGCGGTCGGCGTGGTCACCACGACCCGCCCCGCCTGGTCGAACCGCTCAGCGATCTTCAACACCGCGGCGTTCCGCTTGGTCGCATCGTCCTCGGTGTAAGGAGTGCCGGCCAGGAAGACCACGATCTCCGCTGCCTCCGGGGTACCGCTGGCCATGAGATACCCCTGTGACTGGTATGCGCTGACCACCATCCGGATGTCGTCGGCTGACCCGCTGCCGACCAGTACCGACGCCAGCAGCGCCGTCGAGGTCTCCACCCCGTTGCTGTGGCTGGGCAGCGCCCCGCGAACGGCGGGCGGTGATGCGTTCAGGGCGAGATCGAGCAACTGGTCATTGCTGGTCGGATCGGTGAACTTGTCGTCAAGCAGCACTCTGGCACTGACCCCGGCCCCGGCGATCGCCAGAGCCTGCACCATCCGATCGACATGCTTGTTGGACGAGGACATCGAGACGAGGAGCACGCGTTTGCCGGCCAGCTTGTTGGACAGCAGCATCGGCGCGGCGGCCGTCCACCCCTCTTCCTGCTTGTCCACCTCGACGTTGAGTTCGTCGATCGTGTCGCGCAGCTGGCCGTTCACCTTGTGGATGTTGTTGACCTGGTCGCTGAGATCGTCGGCGAGTGGACCGTTGGCGGCGGCCGTGCCAACCACCAGCCCGATCGCGAGGGCGAGGAAGACCGCGGTGAGCGACACCATGTGATACCGGAAATTGATCACGAACAAGCCTCTTGACTACGAAAACAGGGTGAACAGCAGGTTGTCCCACCACTCGGCGAGCACGTTGAGATACGCCTTGCCGACGGTCGTCACGGTCATCGCCGCCGCCATCGCGGCGAGAGCCGCCAAGATCAGCATCACCAGCGATGACGTCGACAGACTCTGACGGTACAGCCGGCTGACGCCTTTTGCGTCGACGAGCTTGCCTCCGACCTTCAACTGCGTCAGGAACGTCGAGGCCATGCCCCCGCGGCCCTTGTCGAGGAACTCCACCAGGGTCGTGTGCGTCCCGACCGCGACGATGAGCGAGGCGCCTTTCTCGTCCGCGAGGAGCATGGCGATGTCCTCGCTGGTCGCAGCGGCTGGAAAAGCGATCGCGGGGACCCCGAGACGCTGCACCCGGGTCATCCCGGGAGCCCGCCCGTCCCGGTAGGCATGGACGACGATCTCGGCACCGCAGCGCAGCACGTCGTCGGAGACCGAGTCCATGTCCCCAATGATCATGTCCGGGGTGTACCCGGCCTCGACCAGGGCATCCGCGCCACCGTCGACGCCGATGAGTACCGGCCGGAACTCCCGAATGTAGGGGCGGAGAACGTCGAGGTCCTCCTTGTAGTCATAGCCGCGCACCACGATCAGGCAGTGCTTGCCGGCAATCGGCGTCTCGACCTCCGGCACCCCGACGCCGTCGAGGAGGAGATCCCGCTCCTGTTTGAGGTACTCCATCGTGTTGGCGGCAAAGGCCTCCAGCTGCACGGACAGGCCGCCCCGCGCCTCGGCCATCGCCAGGGCGACCGAGTCGGCGTCCTGCCTGGCACCGCTGGCGACGATCTCGCCGCCGATCGAGACGGCATCACCCTCGATCCGTACGACATCGCCCTCACGCAGTCGATCAAATAGCTCCTCGCCAAGATCATCAATCAGTAGCATTCCAGCTTTGACCAGGACCTCCGGTCCCAGGTTCGGGTAACGTCCGGAGATCGAGGGCTTGGCGTTCAGCACGGCGGCCGCGCCGCTGGCGACCAGGGAATCCGCAGCGACCCGATCCAGATCGACATGGTCGATCACAGCGATCTCACCTGGCCGCAACCGCCCGACCAGACGCTTGGTCCGCCGGTCCAGTCGAACGACGCCAGCGATCACCCCCGGCTCGACGGGCCGGACACGGCGCAAGGTTCGTAGACGCATCGTGCCCCATCCTGGCATGACCAAACGACAAACGAGGGGCGCGACATGCTCAATGTGCCCCGTTCTCCGCCTGGTTCTCCCTGTTTCAAACTGTTGTTCCCGCGCCACGACCCTGGCAAGCCCGCCCGCTACAGCCAGGGTTGCCGCGTCCCGGCCAACGCGCCCCGAGACGCCTTGTCCCTGGCCGCGACAGCCAGCAACTCCTCGGCATGAGCGATACCCAGATCAGAGTCTGGCAGGCCAGCCAGCATCCGGGCCAGCTCACGCGCCCGATCAGTGTCCTGAACCACCCGGACCCCGCTCGTCGTCACCGCACCCCCAGTGTCTTTCGCGACGACCAGGTGATGATCGGCAAAGGCCGCCACCTGGGGCAGGTGCGTGACCACCAACACCTGGTGCGCCCAGGCAAGCCGGGAAAGCCTGCGACCGATCTCGACAGCGGCCCGGCCACCCACCCCAGAGTCCACCTCGTCGAACACCAGGGTCGGGGGGCCACCGACCCCGGCAAATACCACCTCAATCGCCAGCATGACCCGGGAGAGCTCCCCGCCTGACGCGCCGCGCTGAAGCGGCTGGGCCGGAGCGCCCGGATGCGGCATCAGCCGCATCTCAACCTCGTCGGTTCCGTCCGGGCCGACTCCGACCGTCTCCCCCTCGATCCCGAGCGAGGGCTCCCCGCGCCCGCACGGCTTCGGCAGCACCGCCACGGTGATCCTCGCATGTGGCATCGCCAGCCCGGCCAACTCGACGGTCACCGCCTCGGCGAAACGGTCCGCCGCAGCCCGCCGCCCCGCCCGCACCGCTCTCGCCAGCTCCGCGGTCTCTGCGGCAAGGCGCTGGCGCTCGCGGTCGAGCTCCTCCAGGGCCTCATCCGAGATGTCCAGCTCCGCCAGGCGGGTTCTCGCCCGATCGGCCCAGGCGATCACCCCGTCAACATCTTCCGCGTACTTGCGGGTCAGCGCCCGCAGCACGGCCCGGCGCTCATACACTGCCATCAGCCGGCCCGGATCGGCATCCAATGCCTCCCGGTAGGCGGAGACCTCTGCCGCGACGTCCAGCACCAGCGTGGTGACCTCCGAGAGGCGACCGGCGAGGCCCCCCAGCACCCGGTCGACGTCGGCCTGCGCCTCCAGCGCCCGACCCGCGACTCCGAGCAGGCTCGCGGCGTCCGGGGTCTCCTCGACCGTCTCCGCACCCCCGAGCAGCGCTGCCCTGGCGGTCTCCGCAGCGGTACGCAGCCCTTCGACGTGCTCCAGGCGCTGGGCCTCCTCGCGCAGGGCTTGGTCCTCTCCTGGCTGCGGGTCGACCCGAGTGATCTCGTCGAGCCCCAGGCGGAGCAGTTCGGCCTCCTGGCGGCGCTGACGCGCGTTCGCCCTGCGGTCAGCAAGGGTCTCCTCCGCCGCCCGCCACTGGGTGTAGCGCTCCGCGAAACAGACCAGCAGCTTCTCATGCTCCGGGCCGGCGAACCGGTCAAGCGACCCGCGCTGCTCCGCCGGACGCAGCAGCCGCAGCTGGTCGGACTGGCCGTGCAGGGCCAGCATGTGCTCGCCGATATCGGCGAGCATCGCCGCCGGGACGGCCCGCCCCCCGACGTACGCCCTGGACCGCCCCTCCGCGGTCACCGTCCGGCCGAGAAGCAGGGTGCCGTCCTCGTCCGGCTCGGCGCCTGCGTCAACGATCCGCCCGCGCACGGCTGTGGACGGTCTCCCGCGCAGGGCCAGCCTTCCCTCGACGATGGCCCGCCCGGGGTTCGCCCGGACCCGGCCGGCATCGGCCCTGCCCCCGAACAGCAGGCCAAGCCCGGCGACCACCATGGTCTTGCCAGCACCGGTCTCGCCCGTCAGAACTGTCAGACCCGGACCGAGCGGCAGCGTCGCGTCTTCAATGACGCCAAGCCCGGTAATGCGGAGTTCCTCGAGCACAACCCCAGACCCTAACCCGGGCCTGGCGGGCGCTTCCACCCAGGACCGGCTCCCCATCCTCGCGACGATCGCGTCAGCACTGACCGTTGCTGCGCCATCCCCGAACCGGTAGAGCGAATTTGGCCACCAACCGCTCGGTGAACGGCTGGGGCCGTACCCTGACCACGCGCACCGGCCACTGGCCTCGCCGCACCGTCACCGTGGTCCCTGGAGTGACATCGAACACCCTCCGCCCGTCACAAGAGATCATGGCGAGGGTGGTACTCGGGTCCATCACGATCGTGATGGTCGAGGTCGGCGCGGTGACCAGCGCCCTGCTGAACAGGGCATGCGCGCTGATCGGCACCACCAGCATCGCCTCGACCTGCGGCCAGACCACCGGTCCACCGGCAGAGAAGGCGTACGCCGTGGATCCGGTCGGGGTCGCGCAGACAATGCCGTCGCAGCCGTAGCGGGACAGAGGATGCCCATCGATATCCACCATCAGTTCTAGCATCCGCACCCGGGCGCCCCGCTCGACGGTGATGTCGTTCAGCGCCCACGACCGGGCGACCACCTCGCCATCCCGGTGGGCAGTCATGTCGAGGGTCATCCGTTCCTCGACGGTGTACGTCCCCGCCACGAGGTCCCCCACCGCCCGATCAAGATCATCGATCTCGGCCTCAGCGAGAAAGCCAACCTTGCCGAGGTTGATCCCAAGGAGCGGCACACCGTATGGCCTGGCGAGTTCCGCGGCACGCAGGACCGTCCCATCCCCGCCGAAGGAGATGACAATCTCGACCCCATCGGCTGCGGCCGGCCCGTCGACCGAGACGGCTTCTGGAATGTCCAGCGCTGCCAGCTCACCGGCCAGTACCTTGACGACGAACCCCGCCCTGGCCAGATCCAGCGCGACGGTCTTGGCGAGTTCCGCGGATTTCCTCCGCTCGACATGTGTTACCAGCAGGGCCGCACGCTTGGCAGGGTCATCCTGGGCGAGTGTCATGATCGCTCCCCAACAGCAGGCCCGGAGGCCGCCCGCCGCACGGCATCCTCCTCAGCCAAAGGCGCCCCGCGCCGCAACCACAGGAAGAACTCCACGTTGCCGGCCGGTCCAGGCAACCGGCTGGCCGTCACGCCGGCGACGCCAAGCCCAAGATCCCACGCGGTCTGAGCAACGCGGCAGACCGCCTCGGCCCGCAAGTCGGGATCGCGGACGACGCCCCCGGAGCCGACCCGCTGCCGGCCGACCTCAAACTGGGGTTTCACCATCGGCACCAGATCGCCGTCCGGATCGGTGCAGGCCACCAGCGCCGGCAGTGCCAGCCGCAACGAGATGAACGACAGGTCGGCGACGGTCAGTTCCGCCTGCCCACCAATCATGGCGGGATCCAGCTCCCGGACATTCTGCCGCTCGATGACCCTGACTCGGCCGTCGGTGCGCAGCGACCAGGCCAGCTGCCCGTAGCCCACATCGACCGCGACGACTTCCGCCGCCCCAGCTCGAAGCAGGACATCGGTGAATCCACCGGTCGAAGCGCCAGCGTCCAGGCAACGGCGTCCGGCAACGGCCAGCCCGCGCGGCGCGAAGTCGGCCAACGCCCCGGCGAGCTTGTGCGCACCCCGGGAAACGTACCCCTCGCCGGTTCCCTCGCCGACGACCCGAACGGCATCCGCCGGATCAACCATCGTCGCGGCCTTGCGGGCAGTAGCCCCCCGCACCTCGACCCGGCCGGCGGCAACCAGGCTGGCTGCCTGTTCCCGCGACCGAGCAAGGCCACGGCGCACCAGCTCAGCATCCAGTCGGATACGACGAGCCATCCTGAATTCGCGTCTCCTGGTCAGATCGGTCATTCCTCGGGTCGCCCCAGGGCCGTCCCCGAGTCGTTCTCCGATCGTCGTGCCATCGATGGCACGACGATCGTCACCAGTCTGACGGGTCAGCTGGCATCGATGGTCCGCAGGGTCTCCGCGAGCGCCCGGTGGGCCTCGGCGTACCGGGCAACCTGCTGAGCGGGCGGCATCTGGGAGACGTCGGCCAGCCCCGCGAGGACGGCGTCAACCTCCGGATGGCCGGTCGCCTCTGCCCCCTGGTCGCCGCCGTGCCATTGGACCGGTGGATGGGTCTCGGTCATGGCGTCTCAAGCTGCCCTGCGACGTTGCCCGCAGCTTTCTTCGCGGCGCCCTTCGTGGCAACCGCCTTCTTCGCGACCGCTTTCTTGGCCGC
>JAFGOK010000656.1 GCA_016926535.1 Micromonosporaceae bacterium
CCGTGGGTTTGCCGCCGCCCCCACCACCGGAGTTCCGGGCATTTATAACGAATATGACCATTCCTACCAAGCAGAGCACCACGAAAACGGCGATTCCTCCAATAACCCATGGAAGTGGGCTACGGGAACGCGGCGGCTGGGGGGGTACCACGGGCTGCTGCCAAGGCCCAGGCGGCGGGGGCTGCATGGGATAGCCCGCCATCGGCTGAGCCTGGAACGGCGGGGTGCTCTGCGGTACTCCACCGAACGGCGGGGTGCTCTGCGGTACTCCACCGAACGGCGGGGTGCTCTGCGGCGTGCCCGCGTAGGACGGCGGCTGATAGGTCCCCGCGCCACCCGGGTACGGCGCCTGGTACGGAGCCTGGTACGGAGCCCCGGAGGGCATCTGCGGGTACTGGTCGGCAGGAGGCATTGGAGCCTGATACGGCTGCTGGGCCGGCGGCGGAACGATGGGATATTCCACTTGTTGCTGCGGCATACCACCAGCAATGCCGCCGTTCAGCCCACCTGAGGACTCATGTTCCCCGCCGGAGGTCGGCGGAAGCGTGTAGCCGGGAGGAGTGCCATATGGATCGACCGGCGGCTGCGCACTCGGATTGTCTGACGAGGGGTAGCTCACGATCGAACCATAGTCGTTCGCCTCATCCCGCCGATGCCCCAGAACGGCTCTGCCCGGGCCCCATCCGGCAGCAATTCCCCCCAGAACACCCAGCGTGAGTGATCTCACGGCAGCATGGTCGTGGACCTTTCACAGCCAAATATCCCCTGAACAGGGCATGGCCGGCATCCTGCCGGCGGATCTGCGAAGGGTGTCGAACTCGGCGTTACATTTCGGCCTGGCCCGCGGTCGCTGTGGGTCAGGTATGCGACAACGCAGCCGGCGGAAGGTGAAGTGGAGGCGCGCCGTGCGGTCCAGAAGAATAACCCCACGCTCCGTGGTGAGCGTTCTCGCGGTCGTTGCGGTCATCATGACCGCCGGAGCGGTCACCCGGATCGCCACGGCGGCAACGCCGGCGGCGACCGGAGCGTTCAATTACGCCGAGGCGCTCCAGAAGGCCGTCTGGTTCTACGACGCCCAGCGGCTGGGCAAGCTGCCGTCAACCAACCGGGTGCCGTGGCGCGGCGACTCGTTCCTCTCGGACGGGGCGGATGCCGGCCTGGACCTCGTCGGCGGCTTTGCTGATGCCGGCGACCACATCAAGGCGACCTTCCCGCTGGTGCACTCGCTCGGCGCCCTGGCCTGGGGCATGATCGAGTGGCCGGAGGGCTACGCGGGGGCAGGGCAGACCAGCTATGCCCTCAGCAATCTCCGCTGGGGAATGGACTACATGATTAAGGCCAACCCCTCTGCGACCAAACTGGTGACCGAGGTCGCCGACCCGAGTAAGGACCACCAGGTCTGGGCATCGGCCGAGGTGCAGACCTACCCGCGCGAGACCTACATCATGAACGCCAGCAGTTGCTGGGGAGCGGACCTCGCCGACTCGGCTGCCGCGGCCTTCGCCGCAGCGTCCATGGTCTTCAAGTCCAGCGATCCGACGTACGCAGCGACCCTGCTGACCCATGCGAAGCAGCTGTACGCGACGACGGAGTCCTCGCCCAAGGCCAAGTACGACTCGTGTACCTCGATCGTCAGCGGCTTCTACAACTCGTGGAGTGGTTACGCCGACGAGCTGGTCTGGGGCTCGCTATGGCTTTACCGGGCAACGGGGGACAGCTCCTACCTCGACAAGGCAAAGGCCTACTACCCCAACCTGCCGAAGAACGGGCAGAGCTCCAGCGATCCGATCAAGTACTCCTGGACCTATGACTGGGACGACAAGACGGCTGCCTCATACATCCTGATGGCGGCGCTGACCGGGGACGCCACAGCGCTCGCGGACGCGACCAACTGGGCCGATTTCAACGCCGGGTCCGGCGTCAACGGCGCCAAGGTCACCATGTCCCCCGGTGGCGAAGCGTTCTACGGGAACTGGGGCTCGTTGCGGTACTCCTCCGGAGCGGCCTTCATCGCCTTCGTCCTCGCCGACTCCGGCCGGCTGGACGCCACCCGCACCAAACAGCTGCATGACTTCGGCGTCAAGCAGATCAACTACATTCTCGGGCAGAACCCGTCGAGCACCAGCTACCTGGTTGGATTCGGATCGAAGTACATCACCCGCCCGCACCACCGCACCGCCCACGGCGCCTGGAGCAACAGCTACGCCGAGCCAGTCGAGAACCGCCACACGCTCTACGGAGCGCTGGTGGGCGGCCCGCCTGCCGCCGACGACGCCTACGGCGAGGAAGACCGCAACGCCTACCAGAAGTCCGAGGTCGCCTTGGACTACAACGCCGGCTTCACCAGCGCGCTGGCCAGGATGGTCAGCGAGTTCGGCGGGACCGCGTTGAGTACGATCCCTGACGACCCCAAGGACGACGAGCTGTTCATGACGGCCTCGCTCAACCAGGCCAGCACCAACTTCGTCGAGCTCAAAACGGTCTGGTACAACCACACCGCCTGGCCGTCGCGGGTGACGGACGAGATCTCGTTCCGCTACTACTTCACCCTCGACGCAGGTCAGTCCGCCTCTGATGTGACGCTGTCGGTCGCGTATGCGCAGTGCGGCAACCCAACCGGCCCGACCCAGCATTCTGGCAATGTCTACTACGCGACGGTGTCCTGTGCCGGGCAGCAGGTCTCGCCGATCGGGCAGAGCGAGTCGCGGCGGGAGAACCAGTTCCGCATCACGTTCCCCGGCGCCCACGACCACACCAAGGACTGGTCGTTCTCCGGGGTCTCAGCGGTCCAGTCCAGCCCGGCCACGGTGAAGAACATCCCGATGTACGACGGTTCGACGCTGGTCTGGGGCAGTGAACCAGGGGCAAGTCCCTCGACGAGTCCCTCGACGCCGGTCAGTCCTTCGGCGTCGGTCAGTCCCTCGGCGTCGGCGAGTCCTTCGGGGAGCGGTTCGGCCTCCGTCTCGGCCTCCGCCAGCATCTCGCCGAGCGGTCCGGTCAGTTCCTCGCCCGTCCCTTCCTCTGTACCGCCAAGCTCGGGTGGCCAGGCTGCGCAGTGCACGGTGACTTACACCCCCAACACCTGGCCGACCGGGTTCACCGCCAGCGTGACGATCGCCAACACCGGGACGGCGACGATCGACGGTTGGACGCTGGCGTTCACCCTGCCGTCCGGGCAGACGATCACCAGTTCCTGGAACGCGACGATCACTGGAACCAGCGGGGCGGTGACGGCCAAGAATCTGGTGTACAACGGGACGATTCCGGTTGGCGGAACCACCTCATTCGGTTTCCAGGGAGCATTGTCGGGGACCTACAGTTCCCCCACCGCGTTCACCCTGAATCAGGCGAGCTGCCTGGTTGGGTAATCAGCGGGGAGATCTCCGACAGATGCCCTGATCGGGCGCCAATCGTGGAGCGTCGCGCGACTGAATGTCCGTGCGGCACTCCACGATTGGCGTCTCGCGCGGTAATGTCGGCGTCCACCGGCCTCGGAGTGTGCTACCCATCCCGCCGGGCGCGATAGTACTTGACTTCTTGGATAAGATGATCAATGGCATCTGACCTGGACGGTGGACATGAGGGACTGGGATCGGGGCGCGATGTCGGTTGGGCTGCTCAACGCATCGGCTGGCACGGCTGAGCTGGATCGCATGGCCCTGCTCACTACCTTGACCGATGCGTACGGCAATATCACCACGGCCGTCGAAGGGCTTCGTGAGGCCCAGTTGACCCGCCCGAGCCGGTGCGCTGGCTGGACAGTTGGGGACGTTCTGTACCACGTGTTGCTGGACGCGCGTCGCGCGTTGCGGACCTTCGTGACTCCGGCGACGGCCGAGCCGGATGTCGACTACATCACATACTGGCAGCCCTTCTCGCCGCACAGTGGCAAGCCGTTCGCGCTGGGGGGAGCAGCCGCGGCAGCCCATGCCCGCCACGTGCGGATCGCAGCTTCGGCGTACCAGTCAGCGGCGCTGTTCTGGGAATGGCGTGAGACGTCCTCGGCGGCGTGCCGCGCGGCGAGAGCGTGCTCGCACGAGCGGGTCGCCGCTCAGGGGCACGTGCTGACGACTGCGGATTTTCTCGCAACCCTGATTGTCGAGGCGACGGTGCACCTGCTCGATCTCACGGTTGAGCTGGAGGGTGCTCCCGGGCCGGATACCGCAGGCCTGGCGCTCGTTCGGCAGGTGCTTGACGGTCTCCTGGGCGCTCCTGTGCCGATGAGCTGGGAAGACGCGATCTACGCCCTCAAGGGGACCGGGCGCCTCCCGCTGACGGACGACGAGCGGTTCGTGCTCGGATCGATGGCGGAGCAGTTCCCGCTGTTCGGGTGAGACTCGATTGAGGCCCGTTGCTCGGGTGAGCTCTGCGGCGCGGTGAAGCCTCGGCTTGGGCAAGGCCTCCACGCGTGAAACGTACTGTTGGCGCGAATCCCCTGGTGGGGTTCGGGCGCTGCTTGGGCGCTTCGTGGCCACTGGAAGCTATCGGGCTTCGTTGTGTGGTGATGGGTGGTGGTCGATACTTGGATGCACTCCCGGTGATCATGAAGTGAGGCATCCATGAGAAGAGGCAGGGTCGCAACAGCGCTGCTGGGCGTTGCTGGACTGATCGCAACCGCCATCTTCCTGCTGGCTCCGCC
>JAFGOK010000657.1 GCA_016926535.1 Micromonosporaceae bacterium
GCGACCCGGCCGGCGGCCTGCCTCACCCCGCCCGGACGGTGCCGCGGGCCGCGGCGGTGCGAAGCCGCGGCCCGCGGCACGGGTGAACCGACTGTGGGGTGTTCCAGTCACCCCGGCGCCCGGGTGTCGCGTTCCGGTGCAGTGGTAGTGGTCAGCCCTTGCACTGCTGCCATGTGAAGTTGATCTCCGTCCGGATGCTGTGGTCGCTCTTGTTCGCCGTGACGAAACTGACATCAGTCAGACTGCTGCTGGGGCCGTACGGCTGCACCCTCAGCTCGAAGGCATCGGTGAGAATGACGTCTCGGCCGCAGGGCGACCACGAGAGTTCCGCGACGGGGAACTCGTCGATGATAGTCCAGTTGTCGTCCAGTGGCTTCCCGTCGTTGAGGACGTAGCTGCTGGTCGTTGCCGCCTGGCCCTGGAAGTTGTACTTGGCGACCAGCCGGGCTGTCGCGCCCGGCAGCACGTACGCGTAGCCGTGGTAGACGACCCGCGAAACCGCGAAGGTGAAGCCCGCCGGGATGCCCATCAAGATGTCGAGATTGCAGTTCTGGTACCCCTGAAGGACCGTCGAATCCCCACCCCGTTGCACGAAGAAGCTCGAATAGCTCAAGATAATCCCGGTGTTGTCCGGGTACGGCACGACGGCCACGGTACCGGCGGGACACCCGGAGCCGTTCACGGCGGCGAGATTGGCGGTCACCTTCTCATCTGTCGGGACACCTTCGATGTCCCAGGTCGGCCCGGTCAGAAGCGACAGGGCCACACCCGCGGCGATCAGTGTTTTCAGCATCGTTGTTCCTCCCAGCGATCAAGCCGATTCCAACGGCGGCAGTACGGCGCTCAATCGGTACACTGTTTCCATGTGAAATTCAATTCGGTCCGTACGCTGTGGTCGCTCTTGTTGACCGTGACGAAACTGACGTCGGCAGGGTTGCTGCTGGGTCCGTACGGCTGGACCCTCAATTCGTACGCGTCGGTCAAGATGATGTCCTCCCCGCACGGCGCCCACACCAGATTCGGAACCGGGAATTCATCGATGACGGTCCAGTTGTCATCCCACGGGGATGTGGTGTTGATGACGTGGTTGCTGGAGAACGGCGCCTCACCCTGGTAGTTGTACTTGGCGACCAGCCGGGCCGTGGCGCCCGGGAGCACGTATGCGTAGCCGTAGTAGACCGCCTTCGAGATGGCGAAGGTGAACCCGGACGGCACACCCATCCGGATATCCAGGTTGCAGTTCTGGTAGCCTTGGATAACGGTTGAGCTTCCTCCCCTCTGAACGTAGAAACTCGAGTAGCTCAGCACGATTCCGGTGTTGTCCGGGTAAGGGACAACGGTGACGCTGCCGGCGGGGCAGCCCGAGCCGTTAATCGCTTTGAGTTCGGCCGTGATCTTCTCGTCAGTGGGTTCACCTCCAGGATTCCATGCTGGTCCGGTTACGGACGACAGCGCGACGCATGCGGCGACTAGTAGTTTGAGCATGCCAACCCCTCCCTAGAACTGGACTAGTCCCTCTGACGCCAGCCATAGTGATGGCTTGTCGACTATACATCAACAGACATCAATCTATCTTCATTTTCTGAAGGATCGCGCGACGAGGGAAAAGTGGTAGTACCTACCTAGCTCACATTCGAGGGCGGATACGGGGATGTCCGTATAAATAGCGATCGATGAGAGTCATTGATTTCGTTTCTTGGGTGGCCAAAGTAAAGAGCGTCGACAGCGCTGAGCCACTACGCTGCCCAACATGACCGAGATGGATCGTCGACCGAGCGGACCGACGACCATCGAGTGATCATGTTCTACCATCCGTCCCACGGCGTGGGCGACGGCGACGTACCGCCGTTTTGGTCTCGGATGCGGGGCGGTGCAAAGAATCCGCCCCGCTGTTCTCCTATCGGCGTTGGTGTCCAGATGGGGCTGCCATGACCAACAGGCGTGCCACCAACCCGACAATTCTTGGTCAGCGCCAGATCGTCGTGTCTTCATCCGGCGTCGCCCGAAGCAGATCGGCGACGTCGGTGTGCGTGACCGGTTCCGGCTTGGCTGGCTGCCGCACCAGTGCCATGGCCGCGCGAATCCTGTCGGCTGAGGCATCGGGGCGGCCCGCCTCGTCACGTTCACGGCGGTCCCGGGCGGCGTGCCGGGGGAAGCGGCGCCGGAATTCCTCGCCCGTCATGACTTCTGTCATCGTCGTATGTCGCTTTCCTCAATGCGAGTGCCTAGACCATTGTTACAGTCACCCGAGGTATTTATCCAACTGGCAGTGGCCCGTTGGGCGTGCCGGCGTCCGGGCACGGTCGTCAGCTGGGTCGCGGCTGTGCCCACCACCCCATTGGTCGAGGTCGTCAGACGAGCCGTGCGGCGGTGAGCGCGACGCGGACCATCAGTGTAGTCGCGCGTTGATCGCACCAGATATCGCGGTCGGCTCTGGTGACGGGGTGGGCCGAACCACACGCGGTCGGGCGACCGCTCAGGGCACTCGCCTCCCGGCGTCAGGTCGTGTGCGGTTCGCCCGCGCGACGCGGTGACCGGTGTGCCTGGCCGGCTCGTGGGCCGCATGGGGCAGGTGCAACGGCACGGCGAATCCGACGCCATCGTGGGACAGGCCATGGGCCCGCCATTCGGCCACCCGGGAGGCCACCGACCACCCCAGCGCATGCCGGGAGGCGCGGAAGGGGTGCACGACGTTCCGGCCGAGCCGGATCATGGCGTGCACAGCGGCAGCGGTGCGGTCCTCCAGGTCACGTCGGTCGGTCTCCGGCATGGTCGTCAGTCTCGCCAACATCGTCCACTGGCTGTCGTTCAGCATGATGGGCCTCCGACTCCTGGCTGGCACGGGCGAGCGTCAACCTCGCGCGCGTCCGCTCACACCGCTCAGGATGTGGCATGCCCTGTCCCGGTGGCCCGGGACAGGTGTCCCGGGCCACCGGGACATCCGGGAGTCGAGGGAGCAATCCCGGTGCTCGGCTATGATCAGCTAGTCCCGGATCACGGTCTTGGTGCGCATCAGGAACTCCGCGAGATAGCCGTCGTGCGGGAGTTCCGGGGATGCCCACCACGTCGGGTAGTCGCCGAGGTAGAGGTTGCCGATGGTCGGTTCGTCCAGGAGGTCCTCAACGAACCCGTGCCGCTGGCGGGTCATCACTGTGAGTGCGAGACTGCCGCGGAGGGGGGCGACCCCCATCGAAGGGGTCCAACCGGCCACCCAGACACACGGGAAGGGCAGCTCGACCCCGGCTTGGGGGGCATCGGGCCGGTCCAGCTGGTGGACGGCCGGTCGGAGCACGGCGCTGCCATCACCGAGATCCTCGACGATCCCGCCCTCGCCGCCGAGCCATGGCCGGGCGTTGCCGGCATGGCGGAGGAGCAGGCCGGCGAGGGCCGTCGCGGCCGCGAGGGGCTGGACCGGGAGCACGGCCCGGTCGTCGCAGGGGGGAAGACCGGGCAGGGATGCCAGACGCTCCGCCAGTGCTGCGCACAGGGGCTCCGGATCGCCCTCCACCAGGATCGTGGTGGTGTTGATGCATCCGACGCCCCCGTGGCGGCTCACGGAGTGCACGAGGGTCTCCAGATGATCGCGCCAGTCGACCTCCCTGGTGATCAGGATCTTCGACCGTCCAGGACCCTGCGGCAGGACGGTCGCGCTGTCCCGGTACCGGCTGACCACCGCCTCCCCGCCGTACACCATGGAACGGTCAGCA
>JAFGOK010000658.1 GCA_016926535.1 Micromonosporaceae bacterium
AGCTGGCTGTCCCCATCTGTCATGGCCGTGCTCCGACCGATCCCGGCCGGGGTGCTCGCGCTGGTTGCCTCGACGCTCGCGCTCGCGCTGCTCCTCGTGCGGCACGCCACCCGGCGGCCAGCGGCCGGAGCGCTCCTCGGTGCGGTCTCGTTCGCGGGAAATCTGGTCACCGGACGGGTGACGTTCGCCTTGGGTGTCGCGTTCGGGCTGTGGTCCCTGGTCGCACTCGGCCGCTGGCGCTGGCTGGTCGTCGCTGGAGCCCTCGCGGCCAGCGCCACAAGCCCAGTGGCCGGGCTCTTCCTTGCCCTCGTCGGGACCGCGCTGTGCTGCTTCACTACCTACCGCGGTGATGGCATCACTATTACGATCGCCGCCGCCTGCCCGATCGGCCTGGCCTACCTGCTGTCTGGCAGCAGCGGCACCCTGGGTATCAGTCCCTGGCAGGCCATTCTGAATATGCTGCTGTGCGCGGTCGTCGCGGTGTTCGTGCCAATCCGCGTCATCCGGATCGGGGCGGCCCTCGCCGCAGCCACCGTGCTCTCTGCGTGGGTCGTCCCTTCCCCGGTCGGGGCCAACGCGACCCGGCTGGCCACCATGTTTGCCCTGCCGTTGCTGGCAGCCTGCGGGACGCTCCCGGTGATGCGCAGGACGCTCCCGGTGATGCCATGTCGGCGGCTTCCCCGTCTGGCCACCGCGGCCGGCGCCTGGCTGTGGCTCGCCCCGCTGCTGGCCGGGCTGAGTATCTGGCAGCCGCCGGTGGTGTACGCCGACCTGGCTGACGTCGGCAACCCGACGGCCAGCCGGTCGTATTTCGAGCCGCTGCTGCGCGAACTGGCACAGCGGCGACCGATCGGCCGGATCGAGGTCCCGCCAACCAGGGACCACTGGGAAGCCGTGCATGTCGCGAACCTGGTGCCCCTCGCCCGGGGCTGGCTCTCCCAGGCCGACCGGTACCACAACCAGCTGTTCTTTGGCGAGAACGACCTCACCGCAGATACCTACCGGACCTGGTTGCACGACAACGGGGTGTCCTATGTCGCCCTGCCAGACGCGGTGCTGGCCCCGTCTGGGCGTCAGGAGGCGATCCTGGTCAGCGGCGGCCTGGACTACCTCTGGGGGGCCTGGCGGGGCGAGCACTGGGTGCTGTACAAGGTTGCGGGAAACCCGTCAGTTGTGGACGGCGGCCAGCTAGTTGAGTCGACCAGCGTCGCAGTCACGTTTGACGCCGCCGCACCGGGTGAAGTGCTCGTCAGAGTCCGATCATCACCTTGGTTCCGGGTCCGCGGACCGGCTCCGGCCCGACTGTCCAGCCGGGATGGCTGGACAGCGGTCCTGGTCGGATCTCCCGGCCGCTACACGATCACATCGTGGGGCGGTTGAGTGTGCAGCTCCTCGTCCGGAGCCGTCATGAGCCAGCGGACGAAGGTAACGTCGAGTCCAGCGCGGGTCGGGGCACAGGTGAACGGTCCAGCGTGTACGGCGTCGTTATGGGCGAACCGAGCGACCCGGATGGTGCGCCATGATCCCCCGCCAGCCCGCGCCCGGAGAATGACGCCGTCCGACAGCCGGCTGGCCCGCATCGTGACGGGCTGGCCGGCCCATTCCGGCACTGGGGACAACGACCAGTCGGAGTACCCGTCGGTCACGACCGCCCCAAGGCTCGGCACGCCGTCACTGATCTCGACCCCTGCCTTGATCCATTGCTGCGGCCCATGCCACACCATGAGACCCGCCTGGTCGTACAGCCCGGTGAAGCCTTCAAGCAAGAACGTCACTTCGACGGCCTCGGCCGGATCCCAGGGTACAAGCAGCGCATGACCGGTATCGTGCCGGAAGCCGTAGAGGGTACGTTCCCAGTAGTCGCTCCTCTCCTCTGCCGTGACGATCAGCGCGTCGCCGTGCCGATGCGCGGCGACCGGAGGGGTCGACCAGGTGCCGTCCTCCCACGCGATGATGCGCTTCTTCATCGGTCGTTCTCCCCCAATGTCTGTCTGCGGATGCCCGCTTTCGGATATATGTCCCGGTCGCAAGGTGCGCCGGTGTTCATACCACTTGTCGGTACCGGATCAGTCTGGCCTCCTCCCCGCCGCCTGGGGTGGGTATTCCCGGGGCCGCCCCCGCGGGATTCCTGCTTCGCAGCCAACCACTGACGAGTCACGCCGGCTGCTGGCAGAGCCTGGCGGCGACCGGCTCCACGGAGCGCACTTGCCTGGATCAGGTCGAAGCCTGCACCGGAGCCAGGACACGGGTGTCAAGCAATACCTCCACGATTGTCCGCGCCCGGGTCTGGTCCCGCCGCAACCGAGCTGGCCACGACCGCCGAAGGACGATTGTGGCGAAATCCTCGACGCTGGTGGTCAGCACCTCGTTGACAACGAACAGCGTTGCCTGGTCGGTGAGGGCAAAGGCCAGCGACCGCGCACCCTCCGCAAGGCGCTTCGCATGGGTTGCCGCAGACCACCGGCGTCGAACCAGACGCTGGTGCCAGGTCAGTGGATCTGGGGGAAGCACGTACACCACCCGGACGCTCTTGAAGGGTAAGGCTCGAAACGTCGGGACAGCATCGGCCAGCACGGGCAACAGCGCGACGCCGTCGGTCGCGTAGTCCTCGGCGGCGGTCGCGTACAGGTCCCCGAAGGCGTTCGGTGCGACCTGGACGTACTCGCGGCGTGCAATCCTCTCGTCCATCCCGGCCCGGGTCTCGAACCGGTAGTCGGCGCCGTCGAGCTCGTCCGGCCGCGGGTCCCGGCTCGTATTGTTGACCACGGGATGCAGGTCCGGCTCACGCCGGGCCGCCTCGCGGATCAGGGTGGTCTTGCCCGCGGCGGATGGACCAACAACTGCCACAAAATCGACACTGGCCAGCCGTGCCAGGACCTTCGGCGCGGGCCGGTAGTGTTCTGCGCTCACGCTGGCAGTGTACGAAAGCCCATGTCACCCGGATGCCGCCACGCCAGCATCCTTCAGGTCGCGGAACGGCAATGATGTAGAACGGCGATGATGTAGAACGGCGATGATGCGGCAAACAGGAAAACACCGTGTGGTCGTGGCCATACAACGCGTGGTCAGTCAAGAATTG
>JAFGOK010000659.1 GCA_016926535.1 Micromonosporaceae bacterium
CGGATCTCGTCGGCGAAGCCCGGTGCCCCGGACCGGGCGAGGGCGACCATGAGCCCGTCGACGGTGGTGGGTTCCTTGCGGTATCCGCTGACCTGGTCGGCCAGAGTGGTCAGAACGAGGGTCGGAGTGAGGTCGAGCAGGTCGAGGAGGAAGTCGTCCGGAGAGATGATGTCCAGGCCGTGATCGGCCGCCGCCTTCGGTGGGAAGTCGGCGAGGTTGGCGGTGACGACGGCCCCGGCGGCGCCCCGCACGGCGGCGGCCAGCACATGCCGGTCGCCCGGGTCGCAGGGCATGGACGGGGTCAGATCGTCGTAGCCGGTGACCTCGGCCTCGGGGAAGTAACGGCGCATCAACCCGATGATCCGCTCGGCTCCCTCTGCGGCCATGACCTGCCCACGGACCAGGACGGTCTGGAGTTCCCCGAGGATGTCAGCCGACCACAACGGCTGGTAGACCTCGGCGACCGCCAAGCGGAGCAGCGTGTCTCGCACGTACATGGGAAACAGGAAGTAGATGTCCACCAGGACGGGGAACGCCATGGCGGCTCACCGGGTGCGCACGGGACGGGTGGCCTGGTTGGCGCCGGTGCCTCCGACTGGGCCACCAGGGCGTCTAGCCACCAAGGTCGTGCATCACGCGGTCGCTGGCGTCCTCGAACTCACCAGCGAAGCCCTTCACCTGCCCGGCGACCCCGGTATCATGATCATCATCTATACCCTCGTACCCGCCAGCCCTACAGAGCAGGCGCTCGCCTTCTTCGACAACTGGAGCACCTGGGACGAGCCCGAGCACCTCACCGGACCCGACTCGCGCAAGACCGCCAGGTAGCGTCCAGCCCCGGCCTGACCAGGCCCGGCCTTGACCGGCCCGGCGGAACGACCTGAGCGGATCTGCGCTGCCTGCCACCGCCACCAGCACGAGACCGTCTCACGTCAAGACGCGGTCACTGCGGTGAAGCCGAGTTGCGTGTAGGAGCGGGATCGTTTGCGCCACATCGCGGCGAGGACTCCGACCTCGGTGTCGACGTAGTCGTGGACTTCGACGACCTGCTTGCCCGGATGGGCGCGCAGGATCCGGCCGACGTACTGGACCATGCTGCCCTTGAAGGACACCGGGTGGGCCAGAAACAGGGTGTCCAAAGCGGGGCAGTCGTAGCCCTCGCCGACATACTTGTCGGTGGCCACCACCAGCAGCGGCGGTCCGTCCGATGGTGGATCGGCCAGCAGCGCCAGGATCTGCTTGAGATCCTTGGCCTTGCGGGTGGCGTACAACAGGTGTGGATCATGCCCGAGTGCCTGGAGGCGCTGGGCGAGGGTCTCGACGTGGGCGGTGCGGCGGGTGAGCACCAGGCAGTTGCGGCCCCGGCCGAGCGCAGCGTGCACGTCGGAGCACACCTGGGTGTTGCGCGCGTCGTCGGCGACCAGGCCGCCGAAGACCACCGAGGTCAAGGCCCCGGGTTTGCCCGTGTCCACGTTGTCCGGTAGCCGGAATGGGGTTGAGTGCGCGTGCAGGTGGCGTTCCAGGGGTTGCGGGTCGCTGCTGTCAAGGATGGGGATGACGTGGCGTTTCGGCCCGCAGTGCATGAAGATGATCGGGCCAAGGCCGTCGCGGCGGTAGGCGGTGGCGGTCAGGCCAACCCAGCGGCGCGCTGGGATCCCCCGGAGCGCCTTCTCCACGGTCGGCGCCCCGGCATGATGGACTTCGTCCACGATGACCAGGCCATAGCCGCCCAGCCGGTCGGCGGCATGCTCCATCTTGGCCACGGTCTGCATCATCGCCAGGTCGATGATCCCGGTGGGTTTGTTCCGACCGCCGCCGATCTGCCCGATCTGTTTCGGGTCGAGGTCGAGCATGCTGCCCAGGCGTTCGCGCCACTGGGCCAGGAGTGGTGCCCGGTCCACCAGGACGAGGGTCGGCACCTGGTGGTGGGCGATCAGGGCGCAACCCATCACGGTCTTGCCCGAGCCTGGTGGGGCCTCCAGTACGCCCAGATCATGGTCGGTCAGGGCTGCGACGGCTTCGGGTTGCCGGTCCCGGAGGGTTGCGGTGAACCGTACCTGGATCGGTGCGGGGTCGCTGCGCCGGTCGTGGATCTCCAGACGGCTGCCGGCTTCGTCGATCAACTGTCGGGCTGTGTCGACCATGGCCCGGGGCAGGCACAAGCACTCCAGGTCCTCGGCGTAGCAGCGCACGTACCGGGGTGTGTTCCAGTTGGACAGGCGCAGGTTCTCGTTCTTGTAGAACTCCGGGTTGGACAGTGACGCGGCGTGCCGGAGTGCGGCCAACACCGACGGTGGCAGGCCGCTGCGATGCACCGCGAGCATCCCGCCCAGGTCGGCGTGCACCACCGGCGGCATCGCCGGTTCCGGCCGCAGCCGCGAGCGCACCAGGCGCGTCTCCGGGCCCACCGCCACCGGTGGCATCTCGGCCAGCAGTCGGCTCACCTCAGCCTGCTCCAATCGGCGCACGCCCGCCAGGAACTGCCACTGATCCGGGTACGGGCTGAAGGTCTCCGGGTCGACGAACACGGTCGTCCCGGCGTCGCGGCAGCGTTTCTGCAGTGGCAGGGCGATCAGGTTGCCCAGTCCTTCGCCTGCGACCGGCAGGTGGTCCTGGGAGGGAAACAGGCGGTCGTAGCTGTCCAATCCCAGCTCGCCGCGCGTGGCCATCGCCTCCCGCAGCAGGACGAACCCCAGCGCCCTGGCATCGAGGGCCGTGACCGGCTCGGCGAAGAACACCCACACATGTGCGCCATCGCCGGAGCGGGAGACCTCGACCGCTGCTGGGATGCCCAGGTCGCCAGCTGCCTGGGCATAGGCCTGGGCGTCCAACTGCCACTGGTCGCCGTCGAAGTCGCAGGCCAGCAGCCGACAGGTGTCATCGGGCAGCATCGGATACAGCCCCGCGGTGATCTTGCCGGACAGATGGTCGTGCAGGACCGCATCGGTCAACGGCCGGTACCGCCGGGCGGCGCTGGCCTCCTTCCAGGTCTGCCCCGGTTCCCGGTCCACCTGCGGCGACCAGCCCTTGCGGCCGTCGTCCTTCTCCCACCGAGCCGCGTAGACGTCCTGCCTGCCGGCGAACAGCGACCGGTACAGCGCCACCCGCTGCGCAGCAACCCGATCACGATCCGCCGAGGCCGCAGCAGCAGGTGCCAGTGCCACGGAGGCCATCGTCGGTTGTGCCCGCGGCAGGGCCGATGCCACCGGCGTTGACGGCGCCTCGATGGGTACGGCCGGCTCCACGCCGGCCAGCACCCCGCTGGCCCACGATCCCGGGTCGGTTACCAGGCCCGCGAGGCGGGCGACCTCGGCCCGCAACACCGTGACGTCGCGCCGCAGTGCCGCTATGTCTCCCGCACACCCGCAGGTACACCCCGTCGAAACACCCGTCACGGCATCATTCGACCACACCCGACGCCAGCATTCCCTGGTGACCCATGAGTGGTCGCCCCACACGCGGGTCGGTCATCACAAGCCGCCGGGCCTCGGGGAGGTATTCTACGACAGAGCCAGTGCATCATCCGCTGGTGGCACATGGGGGCGAACGGCTGCGACGAACCGGCCTGCGCCGGCCTTGGCCAGGTAGTCGAGGATCTGCTGCGTGGTCATGCGCACGCCTCGGCGGCCGGTACTGGCTGCCTGCTCACCGAGCACGCGCAGGAGAACGCGCCGCTCACGCACCCAGAGGTCGAGGAGGAAGGTGTCGGGGTGTTCGGCGACCACCCCGTGGGGCTGGCATGCGGCGTACGGAAAGTCCCGCAGGTTGCAGGTGATGATCGAGTCGGCTTCGGCGGTCACCGCCGCTGCCAGCACGTGCCGGTCCTTGGGGTCGTTGCCCATCTGATCGATCAGTGATTCGTATCCGGTGACCAGGGCGTCTTCAAACGCCGCGTTCATGAACGCGATCCGGCGTTCGATCGCGGCAGGCGGGACCGGCACGTGGCGTCGGACCTCGTCGAGAATGGTCGGCGACCAGCGGGGCTGGTACAGGTCCTCCTCGGCCAGCCGAAGCAGGAGGTCACACAGCGCGTTGGGGATCAGGACCTTGGCGTCGAGGACCGCGACAGTGGTCATGGGTCAGGCCGCGTCGCTGGTGTCCATCGGTGCGGGTTGGTCGTACATGCCCATCTCGACGGCATCCGCGGTCAGCTCGTCAAGGATCGCGCGGCGGGTCTGGCCGCGCCGGTCCCGGTAGGCCAGCACCTGGTCCAGGGGGATCCTGCGGGAGGAGTTTGGCCGGCTGTAGCCGATCTCTCCAGCATCCAGCAGCTTGATCAGGGTCGGGCGGGACACCCCGAGCAACCCGGCGGCCTCGGTGGTCGTCAACTCCCGGTCGACCGGGACGATCGCCACACCGCGGCCGGAGGTGAGGACGTCGGCGATACGGGTCAGCACATCCCGTACCGACCCGGGAATCGCGATCTCGGGTCCGCCGCGGCTCACCGTGAGGGCACCCGTGCCCTCATGGAGCAGTTCGGTCAACTGGACCAGCGAGGAGCGTTCATCCTCGGCAGGCATGATCGCGTCCGTGGTCATGGTGCGTCTCCTCATTCCCCACGCTGGGTCATCTCCACCATCATCCCCCAAAGTGCAAAAAGTGCAACCCCTTCATCCCGACCCCATGCGAGGTAAGCCCGGCTCCCCACGTTTCGTATGAGCGTCCGTTCCGGCGCCCCCGTTTACCCCCCGAAAACCCCACCAACTATCGACAATCAGTGACAATCGGCGATCAACTGGCTTCAGCGTTTACACTGCTCAATGCCAACCCTTGACAAGCAACGACAAGCCCAAAGTCGTCACTGTCGGCTACAAGGGGTCGTGGGTTCGAATCCCGCCGTCCCGACGCTTTGAGCAGGCA
>JAFGOK010000660.1 GCA_016926535.1 Micromonosporaceae bacterium
CGGCTTCGCACTGAAACCGGATACGTCCTGGTGGTCGGGCCTGACTCCGGAGGTTCCGGCGGACGATGCCGCCGAGTGGCCGGGGCGGACGTTCGTGCTATTCGACTACGGCGTGCGGCATGACCGCCGCAATTGCGGCGTGGGTCGTGTGCTCCACGACCTTCTCCTGGGCAGCCGCCGCGAGACTCGCGCCACCCTCGCGACCCAGCCCGCAGCGGTGGAAACGCAGGCGATCTACCAGCGTTGGGGCTGGCACCGCGTCGGAAGGGTCGAGGGAGGGCCTCAAGCTGCGGCACCGTGGTTCGACATCTACCGCCGAGATCAGCTGGACGATCTGCGGGACTGATCACCCAAGCAACTGGTAGGCGGCCAGCTCGTCGCCGAGGGCTCTGGTTGACGGGTCGGCGTGCCATGGTTCCAGTCTTCGCCAGCAGGAGTGGACTCGGCCTACCAGACGGACGGAGCGGTTGTGGGCCGCGAGCAGTCCCGCATCGCGGAGCGTGGACCGGGCGGCGTCAACGTCCGGGCGTTGTCCGGACACATGACACATCGCGAGGTCCAGAGTGGCGAAGGCTCGGTTCCGCACGTACGACGGGTCGATCTGGCGCATGGCGGTCTCGGCCAGACGCGATGCCTCATCGACATGGCCGAATCGGCGGCAGCAGTCGCTTTTGATGCTCGTCAGCAGTGCTTCATCGTAGAAGTAGGCATGGCTGGCCGACTGGCCGGCGGGAGCGACATGTGCCAGTGACCGCTGCGCTACGTCCAGAGCCTTGAAGGCGGCCGTCTCGTTGCCGTCGGCGCAGTACGCTCGCGCGGCGACATCCGCAGCGTATGCCTGAAGGCGCGTGTCCTCGGTTTGCCCGGCCCAACTCTGCGCTGCGACGGCGTGGTCGATGCCGATACGCGGCTGTCCGCGCCAGGTGGCCAGGTGACTCATGTTGCACAGGACGAAGGCCCCGAGCTCGGTGTTGTGCGCCTCATGGGCAGCCTGCCGCGCCGACTCGTAGTAGGTGCTGGCCGCGTCGTAGTTGTTGAGGTCAAACGACAGCCAGCCAGCGAACCTTGACAGGTTCGCATACAGGGACAGCAGCTGATCTCGCACCAGAGCTGTCGTGTCAAGCAGCAGCGACTGCACCAGCTGGCGCTGTGCAAGTGCCGTGTCCAACACCGCCTGCGGGCCGAGAGCATCGTCCTGCCGCATGCAGCGCCAAAGAACGGCATCGATATGACCGACCACAACGCTGTCGACCCGGCGCGGAACCTTCAGGGCGAGTGCTGTGCGTTCTCGATCGTCGGCATCGAGATGTTGCAGCACTGGTGCAGCGGCTGCCGCAGCCGAGGCCCAGCTCAGCAGTTGGAGTACGTCGCGGCGCCTCATCTTGCACGCCCATTCGATCAGCTCTTCGACGAGTCGATGGTAACTCGGCTGGTCAGCGCTGAGTAGGCCGTGATCAACGATGAACCCGCCCAAGTGAGTGATGGACTCGCTTCGCAAGCTGACCATGCCGTCACGATGACTGGACTCGTCGACAGCGGAGGCGTTGACGTCAAGGTGAGTATGGTCCTGACCATCCAGCAGGCTGCTGGCATCGCACTGGTAGATGCGGGCAAGTCGGTTGAGCGCGTCGGCGGATGGCGCCCGGCCTGTGGCCGCTGGCCAGGCTTCCCAATACGAGATGTGCTTGTGCGTGATCGGCCGTTCACCGTCGTTACTCGGCCACAGGGCATTCCATCGCTCAGCAACCTCCTGCTGCGTCAGCCCATGAGCCATGCGGTATGCGACTCTGGCGTTGACCTTGTACCTGGCCTTGAACAGCTGGGCTATATGGCCAAAAGTCGCTCCGGTCGCACGTAGCTGGCCGCAGAGATCAGCTTGCTCTGATCGACGACTGCGGTGCCGCGCATTCACCTGAGCTCCCTCTACAGGCCCTCGACGTCGCGATGCACCACGCCCATCCCGCTGAGCGGCGCCACGAGTACCTGCCGTTCATCGCCGTCCGCCCGGACATCCAGACCTGCGGATTGGGCAGTACCCTCCTGGATCACCACCACACGATACTCGACCTGCGCGGAACTCCCGCCTATCTGGAGGCCGCCAGCCCCGCCAGCGCCAGGTTGTACCGCCGCCACGGCTACCGGCCGATCCGGGAGCCTTTCGGCCCGGCCGGCAGCAATGCCCGGCTGTACCCAATGTGGCGCGAGCCTGGTGCTGAACCGATCCCACACCGGCCAGCGCCGACCAGTCCCTGCCCCCACGAGAGCGCCCCAACTGGTAGGAGCGGTCCATCCCGTACCTCATGGCAGTCCTGAACCCGTTCGGAGACGACGTGCCCGGCTCCAGCAGTGGCGCCGGGCCGTCTTCGGTGCCGACGCGAACAAGTATCAAATCCCAGAGGAATACCGGCCATCACCCAATTCGGATCGCACTCCGGAAGTGAAATATGTCGACGCTACTACGAAATCCATACGGCATGCCACACCAGGCCGTGGTGTTCACCGGAGCCGACCTTGTGAATAACTTTGACGTGCGGAAGGTGGCCGCAGCGTATCGGCGACGTTTACGGGAGGGGACCCTTGGACAAGACGCGGCGATCTGGGAACTCGAAATCCACCCGACCAACTTCTGCAATCTGAAATGCCCTGGCTGTTCCTACAGGAATCGCCATGACTCCCGAACGATAGACCTCGGCGACCTCATGTCACTGGTACACCACTACAGCCAGTTCGATCTGAAAAGCATATTCGTTTCTGGCGGTGGGGATCCCGCGTTCTGGAACGGCTGGGGAGAGTTCATCGAGCGTCTTCACCACCCTGTCCCGAAATTGGGGGTCTCGACGAATCTGTCGAGCCTCCGGGAGATGACGCCCGCGCTCGACCGGATTTCGATATTTCAGGTGCACGTGGTCGGCTATAACAGGGCAAGCACCTTGGAGGAGACCGGAGTCGACCGGTTCAACGCCATCAAACGAAATCTCGATCGACTTTTCGCGATTCGAAATCCCTCGCAGCAGGTAACGATGAAGATCCTGGTCAGAGACGACAACTACGCCGATCTGCCAATGTTCCTGGACTTCATCGCTGGATACCCCTGCGATTCCGTGGTGGTCAAGCTCTGTCAGGACTTCCTGCGAAACACCGCCGTCCTGC
>JAFGOK010000661.1 GCA_016926535.1 Micromonosporaceae bacterium
ACCGAATTGTTCGGCCCACGGTAGCTCGACCTGAACGGCGACTGGAGCCGGCGAGGGGAATCGAACCCCTAACCTTCCGATTACAAGGGACGAGTCGAGCCATGATCACGGCACCGATCTCGCCCCTTGCCTGCTGCCCGATGGCCTGCCGTAGGCCCGAATGAGGTACCGGTTGGGGTCAATCACTGGGGTCACAGATCCCTTTCGGACAGACACCCACGGATGACGTGATCATGGCTACCAACTCGAATTCCTTCGACAACTCGGCCTTGACTTCTGGCCGTGGGCGACACTCCGAAGGAAGCGGTGACCGAGATGCGTGAGGCCACCCGGGGCCACCTCGGTCTGCTGCACGAGCTTGGCCAACCGCTGCCGACTCCCGCAACCGCGCGGGTGGATCGTCTCGCTGCTTGAGCAGGAGAGCCGACGAGGGGACTTGAACCCCTAAAGCGCTCAGGGCAACAGGATCAACCACAAACGGGCGGATCGACGTGTTGACCTGCGGCGGAGTCCTCAACGGTTGGCAGCGTTTGACATGCATTCTCGGGCTCGGTTGTGCCGGATTTGTACCGGATGATCATAAATGGCTGGTCGGTGGTCGCTGGCGATTCGTCGTGGTCTTGATGGGCGGGGGTGTCGATGCTAGTGCTGGCGTCGCTGCGCGTGAAGGACGGTGGGGTATCGATCGGGTGAAAGATAATCGTTGATGGGGATCTGGGCTGGCGGTCCCTCCTCGTGGTCTGCGTGGTGCGGTATCCACTTGGTCACCAGTTCGTCGATGCGGGGTGGTGGCGCTTGGTGGGCACAGACGGATCACAGGGCGTGGCTGTTGCCGATGATGTGCCGCAGCCGGGTCGGGGCGGACGCGGGTGGTGGCTGGTCGGCGGGTTCGGGTTCGTCTTCCTGCTCGCTGTTGTCGTGAACCTGCTGCTGCAGGCGGGCGACGAGCAGCTTGGCCGCCTCGACCAGACGGCCAGCGTGGTGAGCGGGTTGCTGGCGATCGTGTCGTTTCCGGCCACGGCAGTGTCGCTGGTCGTTGCGATCCGCGCGCGGCCGTCGGCTGTCGAGCCCCGGCCAGGATCTGCGGGTTCGCCGACGGGGGAGGCTGGAGTACCCGGGTTGGGACGGGCACTGGTCGTGCGGGATGGTGCGGCCGTCCAGGTTGACGATCACACGCATTCCAGTCTGAGCTTGGATGCGACCGCGATGTTGCCGTCGGTGGAATCGGTTGCTGCGCCGGTTGGGCTGCACAACCTACCGCTGACTTCGGCGGTGTTCGTCGGCCGTGACATTGGCGTGTTGGATGGATTACTCACGGATGGTCGGGGGGTGATCGGGCAGGCGGTGCATGGGCTGGGTGGGGTTGGCAAGACCGCCTTGGCGGTGCGGTACGCCCGTAAGTATCTTGGCCGGTATCGGCTGGTGTGGTGGATCACGGCTGAGACCCGGACGCGGGTCGATGACGGGTTGGCGGAGCTGACCGGGCGGCTGCATCCGATGCCGACCTTGGCCGAGGGCACCGCATGGGCCGTCACCTGGTTGCAGGCACAGCCCGGGTGGCTGCTGGTCTTGGACAATGTCGAGAATCCGGCCGATGTGGATGGGCTGCTTGGCCTGCTCGCCGGGCGGGGGGATGTTCTGATCACGACCCGTCGGGATGTTGGCACCGGCGGGTGGGCGAAACTCGGGTTGCGCCCGCTGCGGCTGGAGGTGCTGGACCGGGGGGCGAGTGTCGACCTGCTGTGCCAGCTGACTGGCCTTGGTGATCGGCGGGCCGCTGACCGGCTGGCTGGAGAGCTGGGAGATCTGCCGCTGGCGTTGGAGCAGGCCGGCACGTACATCAGTCAGCATCACGGGCTGGCCTTCGACGCCTACCGGCAGCTGCTGACGAGACGGTTCGCCACGATCGCCGACGCTCCGGGTGAGGGCGGGGACGCCGAGCGAACGATTCGCCGGGTGTGGACGGTCACCATGGCCACGGTCTCCGAACGCTCGCCGCTGGCGGCCCGCCTCCTGTCAGTGCTGGCCTGTCTGGCCCCTGACGACCTGCCCGAGGATGTGCTCTCTCCCCTGACCGACGACCCTGTTGATGCTGGGGAGGCGCTGGCGCTGCTCGCCTCCTACAGCATGATCACCCGCTGTGCCGGGATGGTCAGCATCCACCGGCTCGTGCAGTCCGTCACCCGGGCTGCCGAGGTCATCCCCGACTCGGGGATACCGGCGGCGGTTGACGACGCGACTGGTCTGCTGTTCACGGCTATCCCGGCCGATCCGGATACCAACCCGGCGGGCTGGTCTCGCTGGGCTGTGCTGTTGCCACACATCGACGAGGTCGCCAAGCACCTACCCCACGATCACCACACCACGCGGTATCTGTCAGTTCTGGACCAGGCGGCGGCCTACCTCCTCGGACAGGGCCAACTCACCCGCGCCATCACCTTGTACGAGCAGACCCTCACCGACCGTCGGCGGGTCCTGGGCGACGACCACCCGTTGACCAAAGCGGTTGGGGAGAATCTTCGGCGGGCCAGAGGCGCTTGAAGATAGCCGCGCAGCTGTGCATTTCGCATGCGGCGGCATCTCGCCGAACAGCGCCTCCGCTGGGCAACAGCGGACGGTGACCGGAGTGGTTCGAAGCCACGTGACGTCATGTCACGTGGCGGCGATTGCCCCGGCCATGACGGTGAGCGACCCCGCCGGCAATCGGCCCGGTTGGCGTGCGTCGACCGCCGTGATCGGTGCGCGAAGAGATCAGATGACCCCAGCCACCGTACTCGCGTCGCCGCGCCGGCCGATGCCAGCGCGAGCGCCGCCAGCAGGCCAAGCGCGAGCGCCGCCAGCAGGCCAAGCGCGAGCGGCTCGCGCCGCGCGGGAGCGCGGCGCCTTGATTTCGAAGAGAACAATTCGGCAGTGTGCTGGCTTCAGCTGGTGATGAGCTGCTGGACATGGCGCCAGCGGGGTCCTCGTTCGAACGGTTCTCGGCCCTGCAAGTCAGGCGCGCGACAGCGAGGTGAGTGGGTCGCGGTAGGCGGCGGTCATGAGTGTGCTGATCGTCTCGGAATCCGCGCTGTCGGCGAGATCGACGAACCAGTCGATGCCGGCGGGGTATGACCACAGGTAGGAGCGCAACAAGGGGTTGGTTCCTCGGTCGGCCATGGCGTCGGCGATGTCGTCGTCAGCCCAGTGGGGCACCAGGGTCCGGACGTCGGCTGCGATCTGTTCGACGGGCACGCCGTTGTTGATGGCCAGATGGATTCGGGCGTTGACCAGTTGGGCGTAGTGGGCGAGGCGTACCCGGGCGACCAGGATCGGTTCGTCGGGGGTGACGAACAGCGGGAGTGCCTGGGCGAGTCCTTCGAGGAGTACCTGATACGGGGCGTGCACGGACATCAGCCGGACCCAGGGGACATCCTCGGTCGCTGCCCGGTGGGCGTAGCTGGCGCACTGGAGGGCGTGGCCGAGGACTTCATGGAGGGCGAATTGTCGTGCTCGCGCCTGCGTGAACCGGGCCTGGCGAAGGTTGAGGCGCAGTCGGGCGTTGGGTCCCGTGCCGTCGAGCCAGTATGCCCAGTAGGCATCGACGTCGGCGGTCTCGGCGGTCAGCGTGTAGGGGGAGGTGCTGCCAGTCAACTGGCGAACCCGGGGTTCGAGTTCCTTGGCGGCCTGCTGGATGGCGTCGCCAGCGTCTTCGACGGCCAGGGGTCCCTCGATGGCCTTGAGCTGATCTTCTAGATCCGGTCCCCAGATGGCGCCGATCCCGTCGAGCGCGGTGATCGCCAGCGCACGCCGGTAGGCCAACTGCTCGTCGTTCCAACCGATCGGTTCGCACCCTTGGGTGTCGCGAATGTACTGATTCAGAGGCGGACGCTCGCCGAGGATGGCCCGCAGGTAGGCGATATCGGAGCGGACCCGCTCGACGACCTGGTGTTGCCCGGTTTCCTTGGCACGCTGGTGGAGTTCGGTGAGGCGGGTCAGGACCCACAACCGGTCAGGTGCGGCGGTCACGGTCTCATCGGTGGGATGGCAGTCGTAGTCGATGATCGGGTTACCGCCGCGACTGGTTTCGTGGGCGTCCCATGCCCTCAGGACGGTTTCGACCTCATCGCGCGGGTTCACAGGTCACATCCCATCGGAGGGTGACGTACTGGTTGGGGCTCAGCTAGTCGCGGGTGACGGTCAGCCGGGCATCGGGTCCGTCGTCGTCGCGGATGATCGAGTCGGTGACGTCGGTCTGGGAGCCGTCGGTGTCGTCCTCGACAGCCGTGAAGCTGGTCAGGCGGCTGTTGGCGTGGATGATGTGAATGTTGAGGTGTCGGGTGTAGCGCATCATGCACTGCCGCCAGTACCGCTTGTCGAAGCAGGGGCCGTCGCAGATGAACTCGACGACCACGGCCTCTCCTGGTTGGACGGCTGGGGTGAGGTGGCAGGCGAAGCTCGCCAGGTTGGGGGCTTGGTCGACGCGGCGGATGCTGATGGTGCGGCCCTTGGGGTTGACCGGGGTGAGCCGGAGGGCACCGCTGGTGGCCTCGAACCACAGTTCGTGCGGCACCCGTTCGAGTGGGCGGGTGCTGAGGTTGAGCAACTCGTGCCGGTAGGTGACGGTGGCGCGGTTGTCGCTGGCGATGTCCAGGGTGATGTCCAGGCCGAGATTGACAACGTTGCCGGCGAGTGCGGCCAGCTGGTTGACCTCGTGGACGTCCAAGCGCAGCACCCGGCCGAGGGATACCAGGCGTCGGCCGAGGATGGTGGCAGTCCGGTCGCCGTCGCCCGCAGCTGAGTGCTCGCCTTGATCCTGGTCGATGCTGGGGATCTGGCCCAAGTCGGTTGTCCTGGCTGGCCCCCACCGGCGATACCCGGCGTCCGGAGTGGACAGTCCGGCGGCAACGGCTGCCAGCAACGGGTTGGATGCGGTTCTCGGGGCGGCTGCGGAGGTCGTGGCCGTGGGATCCGGATCGTCGTCGGGGACGGGTTCGAACAGCTGCTCGGCGTTCCATCCGGGGAACATCGCCTCCAGGATGCGGCAGTGGTCGGGGTAGGGCAGCCCCTTGAGCTCGCCAGACAGCCAGCGATGCAACTGGGCGCGGCTGGGCCAGGTACCGACCAGCCCAGGATCGGTGTCCCGGGCGATCCGGTCGTATTCGATCCGGAAGGTGCGATAGGTCTGCCAGTGCCGCTGCCGAAGCAAGGCCTTCAAACGGATCGGGGTGGCCATGGTCGGCGCCCTCCGTCTACGGTCAACCGTGACGTTCCCGGCACCGTACCAGAGAAGAGCACCACCGCACGACGCCGCTGCTGCGGGCCATCTCCCAACACATTCAGTGGCGCGCGCAGCTCAACGCCGCCCGGCAACGCCCGCCGAACAAGCCGCCCGGAGATCGTTCGGCAACCGACAACCACACGCTCAGTCGAGAGGAGAACCTCCGATGACCCAGCGGGACGCCACAACCATCACACCAGAGACACCCACCACGCCAAGATCAAACCCAATCTGTACCCGATCTGCACCGGCTGATCATGGGCAACAAAGAAGCCCTGCTCACAGGGCTTTTGAAGTGGAGACGAGGGGACTTGAACCCCTAACCCCTGCCTTGCAAAGGCAGTGCTCTGCCAATTGAGCTACGCCCCCGAATGGGGAACCCGCAGGTCCCACCAAACGTGACTACCGCACCTCAGATGCGGTGGTCGCCTCATGCCAGAGGGCCCGCTCCTCGTTGGCCTCCCGCACCTTTTTGGCGACGATCGCCGCGACGCCGATAACGCCAGCGACGATGATCAGCTTCTTCCACATGGGCCGAATCTCCCTCGGGGTCGATGTGGATTTGGTGCACGAGTGGGGCTAGCTGGAATCGAACCAGCGACCTCAGAGTTATCAGCTCTCCCGAGCTGAGCCTCGTGCGGTAGGCCAATCTACCTGGCCCCTCATCAAACACAAAACCGGTATCTCTGTGCTGACTGAACGATGGTAGCGTACCGCGCTCGGCAGCGCGCACCGATACGGCCTCATCCCTGCTGGGATGGGGCCGCTTTCCGTTGTGCCCGCTGCTCGGCCTGGGCCTGGGCGTAGAACTGGGTCATCCGGCGCATCAGCCTGAGTCGCAGGTGCGCCGGTAGGTCGAGGGCCTGGATGCGCTCCAACTCCTCGTCAAGGTCAAAGGGCTCGTCGAGGTGTTGGGGCGGGAGAGTCTCGGGCAAAGGATCCCCGGGGGTCGGATTCCCCCCAGCAAGGATCGCTTCAATGCTGCCAGGTGCCCATTCCAGCGCAGCCTCGATGCCCGCATAGGTGGTGTCCTGGGCGATCCGTGTCTCATCCTCGACGCCGGACCAGGTGTTGCGTGCAATGCCGGCCCTCTTGGCCGCCTCGCGCAGGCTCAGTCTGAGCTCCCGTCGACGGCCCCTGATCTCTTGTGCGAGGCGCTCCCGTGGCTGCATGCGCCCATGGTTGCAGCTCAAGCCGGCTAAATCCAGCTCAACATACATTCACTCAAGTGGATCTAACATGATTGAGCCATCAACATTGCTCTAGCTGGCTCAATCCGGTAACGTACGGTTCATGAACGACGCCACGTCAAAACGGCGCCAAAACCGCGACCGTGGGGTCAAGGTGGACGGGGCCGCGATACGCAAGCTGCGCAAAGAGTGCGGCTACTCAGGGAGCCAGCTTGCGCCACTTGTTCCAATGTCGGGCGGATTCCTGAGCCAGATTGAGTGTGG
>JAFGOK010000662.1 GCA_016926535.1 Micromonosporaceae bacterium
GGCCATCGGGTCGGCGACCAGGTCACCGGGGACTGTGTAGGTGTCGATGGCCTGGCGGGCGATGGCCGGCAACATCTTCGCCGGGTGGGTGATCGCGACCGGGGCGTAGCGGCCCCGGCGCTGCTCGCGGGAGCAGGTCTGCCCGGTCAACCAGACCGAGCCCCGCCACCCCTGATCGAGCAGGGCGGTGACCCGGGAGGTGTCCAGTCCGGTGGTGGTGTTGGGTGTCGAGGTCGGCTCAGACATCGCGCACCTCCGAGCGTGCGGCCGTGGCGAACACCAGCGGGGTCAGGTGCGCCGGCACGTGCCGGCCGTCGAGAAGGCGGGCACCGATCCCGGAACCGCTGGGCTCCGGTTCGTGCTCGGGCGGGTTGACGGTGATGAGCAGGTGCTGCTGCCAGCGCAGCCCGACCTCGGCGGCGGCGGCGATGATGGCGGCCCGGCCGCCGGGGACGCCGGTGGCGGCCGGGACGACGATGAGGTGTCCGCCGGGGCGCAGCAGCATCCGCCAGCGCCACAGCGCTGCCGCGACCCCGTTGCGGTCTGCGGCGTCGAGACTGGGGCGGGGCAGGGCGGCCAGGACGAGCCCGGCACCGACGTCCGGATCACACGTGGGCGGCTCGGGCTGGTCGGAGGGTGCCGGCAGCAGCCGCAGCTGCTCGTCGTCGCCGGTGCCGGTGAGGGTCGCCGGGACGCGGTGCAGGTAGCAGGCGGCGGCGGTGATGGTGGGGTGGGCGTCGAGGTCGACGACCAGGTCGCCATGATCGGTGTAGGTGCGGATGAGGACCGCGACGTCGGCCGGTGCCATGCCGTGCCAGGCCGGCCGGTGCGAGCCGGTGCCGGTGGTGTCGGTGGCGATGAAGACGCCGAGCGGGACGCGCGGTTGGCGGGTACTGGGACGGGCGGAACGGGTGTGTGGCATGAGCGTGTGGGCCACACCCGCCGATTGCGACGCTGACGTAATGGGATACAGATTTCGGCCCCGTTTTGGACATCGGGCACGCGTGGCCGTAGCTGCGCCGCGTCCCAGGAGCGCACCACGCCGCGACCGGTCAACCATCGACAACCGACGACGCAACCCGGGTTGGTGAGACCCTGGTTGAGCTGCGGCAACGTCTACGCCCAGCGCTGCGAGATCGCGGTCATGGCAGGGCGTCGCACGAGGCGGCGGCGGTGGTGTGCAGCCGGGTGTTCGGCGGGTTGGACACGGCCAGGGGGTCGGCTATGTCTCACATTCGAAGGTCATCGCGGTGGGTGGTTTCCCTGCCTCGGCGCACTCGGGGTTGTCCGGTGTGTGGTGGTTACGCGGTGACCGGTCCGGGCCGTTCGTCGTCGGCGACGAGTCCGGCGGCGTGCTCGCGCGGCTGCACCACCGGCGAGCGGGCGTCGCACGTCGGATGGCGTCGGCGCGGTCGTGGATGAGCGACTCGTCGATCGTGGTCAGGTGCTCGGCGGTGTCGTGCCCGAGCGCGCGGACCGAAGGTGGTCACCGCAGGTTCGACGGGCAGGGCGGTCAGCGCGCCGACGTGCCCGGCGCGCCATGTGCCGCAGGCGGTGTACTCGCTGCGAGACCGGACCCGGTCGGGAGGCTCGGCGCGGCTGGCCCAGACGTGCGCGATGGGCTGCCCCAGGGTGATGCCGACGATGGTTTGCGCGGCCTCGCGGACCAAGACCAGGCCCGGTGACGAACTCGTGCGCGCTGGTCGGGGCGAGCATGTGGGCGGGCCAGCGAACCTGGTACGGCGCGCTGTGGACCGGCCACGGGCCGGCCGGTCACTGGTCATCACCGCGACGCGCCTCCGGTTCCAGCCGAGGTGCTGGCGGTCTGTGTGCGACCAGCCGTCCCCGGTACCCCGGCGGCGAGTACATCCATGCCCACGGGACGAGACCGACCGGCCATCGTTCGGTACCGGCCAGCCTGGGCCAGCGCCCGCAGTGACGCGCACCTGCGGGCGCTCGGCGGGCGCGTGTGGTCCGTGCGCGCTTCCGGGGGATGTGCGGCTGTGAGGTCTGGTTGGTGACGACAACAACAGCGTTTTCGATCTTTCCTTGAACACCATGGTCAACTTCTTGAACGCCATGATCAGATAGTTGAACACCGCAGGTCACGGGTGCCGTGGCCGCTGATGCCGCCCGCACGTCCGGCGCCTCGCGTCCGATGCCATCCGGCGGTGCGGTCACAGTGCCGAGCGGGCGCCCTTGAGCAAGGCCGTCACGTATCGAAACTCCATGATCGACTTCTTGAACACGGACCACACTGCCGAACGCAACATGATCGACTTCTTGAACACCGCAGGTCACAGGCGTTGCGACGCTCCCGGCATCGCCCGTACGTCCGGCCGGCCGTGCCGAGTGTCGCCACGCCATGCGGGTCGAGCGCGGCGGCTGCGCCGGGGCGGTCTCGAACAGGCTCGGTCACGGCTCGATCTGCATGGTCAACTTCTTGAACACCATGATCGGACCTCTGAGCGATGATCCACTTCTTGAACACGCATGATCGGGTTCTTGTGCGCGGTGATCCACTTCTTGAACGCGGCCGAGCCGCAACCGTCGTGCCGACCTGGGGCGGACATCGATGTTCAACCGAGGTCTCGCCCGCCCGACGCGACCGGCGGAAGTCGGCCGCGTCGGGGGTTGAACACGCAGCTCAGTGGGGTTGAACACGGCACCGTCGAAGCCGGTCCGGGGCCGGCTGTGACACCCCTGCCGAGGGGGTTGAACACGCCTCCGCGCACTCCTTGTTGATCTTGTGTGTTCAAGATGTGTTCAAGGCGGGTGGGCCAATGGGTGGCATCCCGCCGGCAGCCTGTCGCACTCGGTGCCGGCACACCCAATCCGCCTGTCCCGGGGGAACCGTCATGTCTTCGTACCCGCGTTCCACGCTGCCCACCACGGGTCCCGACACCGCGCGCCTGGTGCGCGGCCAGACGCCGCTGACGGTGGCGGCCGTCGCGTTCCGGCTGCTCACCACCGGCCCGCAGCCGCTGAGCGTGGACGGCCGCGCACTCGGGCACGGCCTGCCCCGCCGGCCGATCCCGTTGCACGAGCTGGGGTCGATCCTGATGCACCCCTCGTGCGACTTCGCCGCCAGCGACGTCACCTGGCGACTGCTGATCGACCACGCCCGCACCCTCGGCCCGGCCTGGGTGGTCGGCGCGGTCGGGGTCGCGCTGCCGGGCCTGCGCGCTGCCGCAGGGCGGCTGGGCAAGGTGTTCACCGGCGACGTGCAGGCCGAACTCCTCGCCGGGTTCGTCGCCGCACTGACCAGCATCGACACGGCTGAGCCGAAGGTGGCGCAGCGGCTGTGCAGTACCGCGCTGGTCACCGCACGTGCCCGGCTGCGGGCGGTCGAGCCGGCCCGCAACGACGTCACCACCCACGCCCCGGCCTCCGCGCCGCCGCCGACCCCGGGTGGACATCCGGACTTCGTCCTTGCTCACGCCGTCCACACCGGCGTGCTCACCACGGCCGAGGCCGACCTCATCGGCGTCACCCGCCTGGAGGACGTCCCGATCGCCGTCTACGCCGAGCGCCTGGGGCTGTCGCGGTGGGCGGCGTACAAGGCCCGCGCCCGCGCCGAGGAACGCCTCACCGCCGCGATCACCGCCGGGACGTTCACCGCCGACACCCAGGCCGTCATCGATGAAGCCACGAAAACGGTCATATACGACCCGGCAGAGGGCCGCTGACCTGCGGTTGTCCAAAACAGGGTCGAAAACTGTATCTCATAGTGCGGGGCTTTTCCGCCCGGTGACCTTTCCAGACGACCGACCCGCCGACGGCGCTGACACCCGTATCCGGCTCGCTCGTCCCCACGAAGGAGGACGGCCCACCGGCCGCCTGGAACCTTTCGGTCACCCGCACACACGGCATCGACCCGCATCCCCCTTGTTCAGCGTTCCGGCTGGGCCCGCCTGCGCACCTGGCGGGCGGACCCAACCGCCCGACCTGGCACCACCTCGGGAGGTGCACACCATGAACCCCACCCACCGTTCCCACCAGCGCCGCTCCCGCCGCCGCTGGCAGACGGTGCTCGTCGCGGTGACCGGTCTGCTGGTCGCCACCGCCGCGCTGATCCTCATCCCGACTCCGGCGTACGCGGCCGACTCGATCGAGGCCGTGGTCAACAACATCCGCAACTGGCTGGTCGGCATCCTCGTCGCGGTCGCCACGCTGTTCCTGACCGTCGGGGGTCTGCGGATGCTGGCCGCCAACGGCGACCCCGGCGAGGTGGAGAAGGGCAAGCTCGCCCTGAAATCCGCCGCGCTGGGCTACGGGCTGGCGCTGTTGGCGCCGCTTTTCGTGACCATCGTCGGTGGCTGGGTGAAGTGATGACCCCCATCGCGACCCCGAGCCGCCGACGGCTGTTGCGGCTGGTCACCGGCGCATTCCTGGTGCTGCTGGTCACCGCCGGCCTCGCCGTGGCCGCCCCGGCGGCCTTCGCCGATCCGAGTCCCGCACCGGCCCCCACCACGCCGGGCAAGCCGACACCGCAGCCGATGCCGACCCCACCGAAGCCGACCCCCGACCCGACCCCCACCCCGCAACCGACCCCGAACCCCAGCCCGAATCCGCAGCCCACCCCGCCGGCCTCCACCAACAACAGCGATGACGATCCGGCCTGGTACGACATCCCCGGGCAGGTCCGCAAGGCGATCCGGGACTTCTTCGCCAAGCTCGTCAAAGACAACATCAGCTCAGTCATGGCCTGGCTGGGCACCACCGTCCTGTCCGTACCCGATCTGACCGGCGACGACCGGGTGAAGACGTTGTGGACCACGAGCCTGGTGACCACGAACGCGGTGTTCGTGCTGTTCATCGTCCTCGCGGGGTTCGTCGTGGTGTCCCGGGAGACGTTGCAGACCCGCCACGGCCTCAAACAGATCCTGCCCCGGCTGGCCGTCGCCGGGGTGGCCATGAACGTCAGTTGGCTGCTGTGCGGCAAGCTGCTGTGGGCCACCAACGCTCTGACCGCCGCGATCGCCGGGCAAGGCGTGGACGGCAAAGCCGCCGGTGACGCCGTCGCGCAGAACCTCAAGAGCGCTGATTTCGGCAACAACTTCCTGCTGTCGCTGATGTGCCTGTGCGTGCTGGTCGCGGCGATCGTCGTAGCCATCACGTTCGTGATGCGCGTGGCCTGCCTCGTGCTGCTCATCGGCTTCGCCCCCATGGCGCTGGTGTGCCACGCGCTGCCGCAGACCGAAGGGCTGGCCTACACCTGGTGGCGGGCGATGGGCGCCTGCCTGGGAATCCAGGTGGCCCAGGCGGCGATCCTGCTCGGGGCGATCCGGGTGTTCTTCACCCCCACCGGACCGACCATCCTCGGCGCCCCGGCCAGCAAGGACGGGTTCATGGGCGTGGTGGTGTGCCTGTGCCTGTGCTGGGTCCTGATCAAGATCCCGGGGTGGATGAAACAGTTCGTCCTCGGCCCCATCGGCCA
>JAFGOK010000663.1 GCA_016926535.1 Micromonosporaceae bacterium
CCAGCACGGGCCGGCAACTGGGGTGCGGTGCCCGTACAGGGGTGGTCTGGGAACGCTGGTGCGGCGGGCGTCTTGCGGCGCCAGCTCGCACGGCGTTCAGAACGTCCTGGTCACACCGCGGGCGGTGTGACCTCGCAGACCGGCACGTCGGTCAGCCGCAGCTGGCAGTCCGCGCCGCAGGTCGGGCAGACGATCGCCGGTTCGTGATCGCCGTCGCAGGAGGCGTCCGGGTCGCCGGCCTCGACGGCCGCGCATGCGGTGCACGGGGCGAACGGGCTGCCGTCGCCAGTGCCGAAGATGTCGGCGATCGACGACTCGTGGCAGGCGCCGCAGCCGTGCACCAGGGCGTTGTCGGTGTTCGGGCACCAGGTCCACCGCTCGGCGCATTCGGTGCAGGCGATGTCGACCTGGTCGTCCTGGTGCCAGTAGCCGGGGTCGGTGGTCCGGTCCGGGTAGACCGTTGGCTCGCCGCCGTCGACACTGACGACGGCGATGGCCTCCCGGGTGTCGGTGGCGGCGCACAGGATCGACACCGGCCGGGTGAGCACCTCGTCGTCATGCTCGACGGGCTGGCCCTCATCGACGCCGAAACCGCGGGCAACGCACCACAGTTCGGCCCGGGTCATCGGGTCCACGCGGTCCATCGGGTACTCGCGGAACAGGTCGTGGTGGCCGAAGTCCGACAGCGCGGAGGTCAGCTCCTGAAGCTTGTCGCCGACGCGCTGGTCGACCCAGGCGCCGGTGTCGACGTGGACGAATCCATGGTCCACGGTGGTCGGATCACTCATCGCGGTACTCCCTCCAGAAATGGGTGGTATCCGCGTCCCGGGAACCGTCCGCCGTGCGTGGGTGCCCCGCGCAACGGGACATCCACCAGGAGCGTGGGCGTCGCGGAACACGGGGACGTGACGGTGCGGGTCAGGTCAGACCGGGGAATTCGGCAGCCTGGGCCGGTTCGGCCGTGGTGAAGCCACTGGCGTGGGCGCAGGCGGCACGATCCCGGTCACCAGATGACCGGTGGTGGTCGCACGGCGGACGTTGCCGACGATCACCTGCAGCTCGTCGAAGGTCAGCGCTCGGCTGACCCGGTATCGCACGGTGGGTGCACTCACGGCACCCCACTCCCTTCGTGCGCCTTGGTCGATACGTTTCGTGCGTCTTCTGCTTCGGGCTGTTGCGTGTCATGCGGCCGGATCCGGCATGAAGACGTCGCCCGGATCGAGGAATGTTGGATGCCGAACATCGCTCGGGAAGAGTTCCAGTTGCCCGGGGCACCGGTCGGCGTCGAGCATCCCCCGGTGGTAGCCGACCGCTCGATGCAGGTAGTAGGCATCCCGAGCCTGCCGGTACATCTCGGCGACCAGGTGGTGATCGACGCGTGTGCCCTCGATCGCATCCGCCAGGTCCCACGGGCATCGGGCCGTGCCAGCACACTGGCGCAGGTGTGCGGTGATCACGGCCTCGTCCAGGGGCGAGTCGTCACGGTACTCCGCTGCGGCATCGTTGATCGCAACCTCCAGCGAGGCCTGTGCCGCGTCCTGCTCCCGTCGGCGGTAGTCGTCCTCGTCGAGCAGGGGGTAGTCCTGGAGCGCGTCCCGCAGACCGGTTGCCGTACGCCACGCGGCCGTGTACGCGCCGTTGGCGTCGCGGGTCCGGACGAACAGCTCGTCCACCAGACCCCATCCCCAGTGGCGCACATGCGCGTCGATGACGTCGGGCTCACCGTCGACCTCCGCAAGTGCATCGTCGGCAACCCGCATGGCTTGGTCGCGGGCGGATTCGTAGTTGGATTCGGCGACCAGATCGTCCGACCGGGGACAGCGCTGGAACAGCGGCAGATGCGTCGTGTAGTACGCATCGACGGTCGTGCCGAAGTTGTCGGGCTGGCCGTTGGCCTCACGCTCAGAGCGCTGCGCCGGCTCGTCATCCGGATGCCAGGCGCGGACGACGAACGACGTACGGTCCGTCAATCCGACGCGCAGTGCTTCGCCGGGGGCCAGCCCGCGAATGACGCTGACCGGTGCGCAGTCCTGGATGGCTTCACGAAACGCCAGGTGCCGGGACCAGTTATCCCTTGGTGGCCCATAGTGGTTCTCCTCGAACCGGAGGACCTCCGCAGTCAGTATCCGGCGCGCCGAGACGGGCGTGCGTGCGGTCGCTGAGTCAGTCAGCCGACCGGCGTCGAAGCGTTCTATCGCATACATCGTTCCTCTCCTATGCGGGCGATCCGGGCTGGGCTGCTACCCGGATTGCCACCCACTCGGGGTCCTCAGGAGGCGCCGAACACGTCGCGGGTGGTGATTCGCTCACGGTTCATGTGGACCCGTCGTCCGTCGGGGTAGGTGACCTCGTGCCAGACGTCGTCCTCGCGGCCCCGGTCGCCTGGCCAGTCCGCGATCGTGGTGATGCGGCCCTGCTGGGCCTCGTTCGTCCAGACCAGCAACCCGAGCCTCACCACGACGCCGTCGTCGGTCAGGTACTGCCCGGCCGCGGCGTCAGGGGCGCCGCCCCGGCTGATCGGTTCGCTACCAGCGGTGGAATCGTTCACGAATGTTCCTTTCAGGACGGGCCCGTCGGGCGGGCATGGTGCTCCGGGGGAACCGCAGCGCAGCACCCGCAGCGGGTCGGACGTCTGCTGGTGTTGTCCCCGGAGCGGGGTCGGTGGTGCTGTGGATGCGGGCATTCGGCGGATGCGGACATTCGGCACGGGGTGCCGGGTCGATGGCCCACAGTTCGGGTCAGCTGTCGGGCTGCTCATCCGGGGTGGTGTCATCGTCTGATGCCGGGGTGAGATCGGCGAGGATGGTCCTGGCGACGTTGAGGACCGTGGTGGCACAGGACTTGACCAGGTCGAGGTCACCGTCGGCCCAGCCCAGGACGTAGGCGTCGGAGTACGCCCTGGTGTCCAGCCCCAGCGCCTGGCACACGATGTGGGCGACACTCTCGGCCTCGGTCTCCCTGCGACCCCGGTGCAGGTCCTCACCGAAACGGGTGTTGTCGGCGTGACCGCAGCGGATGTGCGCCAACTCGTGCACCGTCGTCTTGACCCGCTGCGCTCCGCTGACGTCGTCGCGGACCTTGACCACCCGCACGGTGGGGCCGGTGACGGTCACCCCGTTCGCCCGGCCAAGGTGGAGGCTGCCGGGGGGTGCGAGTTCGAACGCGTAGCCGGCGTCTTTGATCAGCTTGACCACGTCGTCGTAGGCGTCGGTCGGATCCTCACCGGTCAGCAGTTCGACGTTCCGCCCGCCGATCGCCTTGATCCGGCGGGTGCGTTGCACCGAGGGGACCTCGAACGGTGCGCCGTCGGTCTGGCTCAACTCGAAGGTGTTCGTCAGCCGAAAGCCGACCACCTGCACGACTGGCCGACCACGCTGGTCACGTTTGACCGTGCGGCCGGCGGCCTCCGCCTCCTGGGCCTCGGCCTCGGTGGGCCGCCGGGTGACCGGCGCCCAGATCTTGTAGGCGATCTCGCCCCTACGGACCTGCCGCTGGTGGCCCAGCCAACCGCTGGCCTGGGTCTTGCCCCCGTACGGGAGGAAGAACCGCGGCTCGACCCCACGCTCCTCGGCCTGCAACAACAGCAGCATCTGGTTGCTCAGCGAGTAGCGGGCACCAAACGCCGCAACCCGCTCGATGAACTCGACCCACTGGATCGGATCGGCCGCGATCCGGGCCAACCGGGCGTCGAAATCAGCCTTGATCTTCGCATGGTCGCTGCCGACCGGCCGATCATGATGTCGGCGGGTGGGCTGGTGCGACACATCGACGCCATCGGCGGGCGCGACGCCCGGTGGTGCGGTGGTGCGTGGCGTGTTCTCAAAGAAGAAGGTCTCACCGTAGCGCGGCAACCTCACTGGACTCCGACGGTCACCAGTACGCCCCAGATGGCCGGTGAGC
>JAFGOK010000132.1 GCA_016926535.1 Micromonosporaceae bacterium
GGTCGGCTTCGCGGAGGGGCGCGTGCCAACGGCGGTGCTCGTCGAGGCCATCGTGAATCATCGCCCGCTGATCCGGGTGCCCGGGGCCGGGTTGTGCCACCTCGCGACAGCGCCCCTCAACCGTCACGACCAGGGGTATTTCATCGTCGCCCGGTCCGGGGCGGAGGGGTTCTCTGCGGACGAGTTCGGCCTGCTGCGAGGCATGGCCCGCGCCCTGGAGCTGACGCTGGAGACGATCCGGACCATGGCGGCCCAGCGGGAACTGCTGGCCTCGCTCCAGCAGCGGCAGTTGCTGCTCGAACAGATCTCAGACATCCAGCGGGCGATCACCCGGAGGGCGCCCCACCAGGAGGTTCTCGACTCGATCACGCTCGGCGCCAGCCGGCTGCTGCCAGATGACGTCATCGCCTTGTGGATGCGGGATCCCGACGATCCCGGATCGCTGCTGCTGGTGTCGAGCAGGGGGCTCAGCGAGGAGACCGTTCGTCGCCTGTGGAGGATCCCGCTGGCTTCGTCCGGGACCCTGGGGGAAGCGCTTTCTCGGAACCGGATCGTGGTCGCCTCCCCGGCGTTCCTGGTGGGCGAGGCCGGTGGGGGCGAGGCCGGTCGTGCTGAGGCCGGTCGTGCTGAGGACAGCGCGACGGAGGCGGGCGAGATCGTCTCGGTCATGGCCGCTCCGGTCCACGAGGGCGGGGTGGCCGTCGGCTGCCTTGAGGTAGCCTCGCGGCGGGCGGACCGGGTGTTTCTCGATGCCGATTGCGACATCCTGCGGGTGTTCTCCGAGCAGGTCAGCCTGGCTGTCACCGACGCGAGGACCCACGAGGCGATGCGGGAAGCGTTTCACGACCCGCTGACCGGCCTGGCCAGCAGGAGGCTGTTCACCGATCAGCTGGAACATGCGATCGCTGCGGCGGCCAGGGACGGGACGCGGGTTGCCGTCCTTTTTGTTGATCTTGACAGTTTTAAGATTGTCAATGATTCGCTTGGTCACTCCGCCGGCGATCAGTTGCTGATCGGCGTCGCGAAGCGGCTGAGCTCGTGCATCCGGGAAGGGGATGTCGCCGCCCGGCTCGGCGGGGACGAGTTCGCGGTCGTCCTCGTCGACCTGGCGGACGAGAAGCCCGCGGTGCTGGTCGCTGAGCGGATCATCGAAGCCGTGCGCCGCCCGTTCGTCATCGACGGGAAAGAGGCGTTCGTCGACGTCAGCGTCGGGATCTCCCTTGACGGGTGGGGCTCCACCGGCGGGGACAGCTTGCTCTGCAACGCAGATCTTGCGATGTACCAGGCAAAACGCAAGGGCAAGGGGCGATACGAGGTGTTCCGACCCGCCTTGCGTGAGGCCTTCGCCAGGCGGCTGGATCTGGAGGCGGACCTGCGGCACGCCATCGAGCGGGACGAGCTGGTGCTGCACTACCAGCCGATCTATGACCTCAAGCTGGAAGAGGTCACCGGCGTTGAGGCGCTGCTGCGCTGGCAGCACCCGCAGCGGGGGCTGCTGCCTCCGGCGGAGTTCATCCCGCTGGCGGAGGAGAGCGGGCTGATCATCCCCCTGGAGGCCTGGGCACTGGCCACGGCCTGCTCCCAGGCCAGCCGATGGAACCAGGCGCGGGCGGCGCCGCTGACCCTGAACGTCAACCTCTCGGTGCGCCAGGTGCAGCGGCCGGACCTGGCAGAACTGGTCGCTCGGACCCCGCTGACCAGTGGGCTACCTCCGGACCAGCTCGTCCTGGAGATCACCGAGTCGCTGTTCCTCCAGGGAACGGATGCGATCCGCGATCGGCTGAGGCAGCTGGAGGATCTGCGGGTCCGCCTGGCCGTTGACGATTTCGGGACCGGGTACTCCTCGCTGTCCTATTTGTCCCTCCTGCCGATCCACATCATCAAGATTGACAAGTCTTTCGTTGACAACATGATGAACGGGCCACTGGCTCTGGCCATCATCCAGCTGGTGCGCACCCTCGGCCTGGTGACCCTCGCGGAGGGCATCGAGTCCGTTGACCAGCTCGAAGCCCTCCGGGACGCCGGGTGCCAGTTCGGGCAGGGGTTCCTCTTCTCGAAGCCGCTGGCGCCAGCCGAGGTCGAGCCCCTGCTGACGCCGCGCGAGACTCCCCTGGCCACTGGGATCAGCCCATGCTGGCCTGCGGCCTCAGCCCTGCCCTGAGCCGAGCGGGTGGGGCAGGAACGCAACCGCGCCCGGTCCTGCCAGGACGGCCTCGTTGCAGGTGTACGACAGGCCGACGGTTCCGGTTTCGTTCTCAATGCCGACGGTCGCGGACGAGCCGTGCCCGCGCTGGGTCTCGGCCAGTTCCTGGTACTGGATGATGATCTCTCCTCGCTCCTGGATGATCACTTCGAAGGTCATCCGAGGTCCGTTGACGCCGAAGAACGCGACATCGCGCCACTCGACGACGAACTGCCGGTTCGGGGCCTGTCCCTGGACCGCGGTCCGGACACTGGCCGCGTCGTCGACGAGGAGGTCGTCCCAGAAGGCATACACCGCGGCGTTGGGCTGGGCACTCGACGGGATCTGGACGTTGCCATACACGGCCTCGTCGCTGATGAAGCTGAGATAGCCGTTGGTGGTGACATTCGCGGTGGTGAAGGCCGTCCCGTAGAACTCGACCGGGAACGGCAGGGCAACGTCCAGCGTCGCCTCGTCCCCGGACAGCGCGAGCGGCGTCTCGGCGTCGACCCAGGACAGCGGGCGTGGCTCGCAGGAGTACCCCTGCCCGTCCTGCCTGGCCGGCAGGGCAACGTCCAGCGTCGTGTCCGAACCGACCGTGATGGAGCGCCGCTGCGGCAGGAGGCAGTTTCCGGCGTCGAAGAGCAGGTCGTAGGTCCCCTCTGGAAGATCCTCGATCCGGTAGCCGCCCGCCCCGTCAACGATGACCGGGTCGAGGGGCGTGCCAGGCAGCGACACGACGGCGCCGAACACCGCAGACATCTCCTCGGGCACTGACTGCGCCACGAGCGAGGTCACCCGACCGCTCAGCGTGTGCCGCGGGACGCCGGCGAGCTCAGCGTCCCGGACCGTCACCGTCTCCGCCTCGACAGTGATGTCCACGATGGAGGAACGGTAGCCGAAGGCCTCGATGGAGGCGGTGGCTTCCCCGGCCGGCAGGCCGCGCAGGAGGCAGTGCCCCTCGGTGTCGGTGGTCGCCGTCCGGGGCAGTGATCCGGTGACGGTCACGGTCGCTCCGCCGATGGGCTCTGCGCCGGACCGGACGACGCCGGTGAGCGATCCGGTGGCCCCCCTCGGGGCCCGGGAAACGGCCTCGAACGCGTCCAGCCGCCCGTGCCCCCAGACGTTGTTGTCCGCCTCGCCGCCACTGCACGCCGGATCCGGGGTCGGAATCGCGGTGCTGTTGAGTAGTTGTGCGAGGGCTTCGACCTCGCGGGTCAGCGCCGGGGCCGCTGACAGAACGAGCGCGAGGGTTCCCGCGACGTGCGGGGCGGCCATGGAGGTCCCGTTGAGTGTCTTGTAGCCGCCGCCCGGGATGCTCGACCGGATCGAGGATCCGGGGGCGGCGAGATCTGGCTTTGCCGTGCCTCCGAACCCTCCTGGTCCGCGGCTGGAGAAGGGCGCGATGACGTTGTTCTCGTCGAAGGCGCCGACCGCGAAGCTGGCGGCATAGTCACCGGGAGAACCAACCGTTGCGCAGGCGGGTCCGCTGTTGCCTGCGGCGAAGACCGGCACGATCCCGGCGGCCACCCAGGCCGTGATGATCTCTTCGTAGAACGGGTCCCCGTGCGTTCCGCTCCAGGAGTTGTTGATGACGTGCGGGGCGAGGTCAGGGCGGGGGTGCTCGCCGTTGCGGTCCGTCGGGGCGAGCATCCACTGCCCGGAGGCCAGGAGCGAGCTGGTCGAGCAGCCGGAGGATTCGCATCCCTTCGCGGCGATCCAGGTCGCCCCAGGGGCAACGCCGATCTGGTTGCCCTGCCCGTCGTCCCCGAGGATGGTGCCGAGGACGTGCGTTCCGTGGCCGAGGTTGTCGCATGGGGTCGACGGCGCCCCCGGGCACGATCCGCTCGGATCGAACCAGTTGTAGTCATGAACGGGGTCACTGGTTCCGGCCGCGCCGCCACTTGCTGCTGCGGTGTCACTTCCTGCTGCGGCGCCACGGTACTGCCGGGCAAGGGCGGGATGGTCGAACTGGGCACCGGTGTCGATGGTCCCGACGACGACCTGCTCGCCGCGGGCGCCGAGGTTCGCCCACACCTTGGGGGCGCCGATCCGGTCGATGTTCCACTCGACCCCCTGGCCGCTGGATCCGGTGTCTGACCCGGCGACCGGCGAGACCAGGGGATACACCTGGTCGCTGACGATACGCTCGACCTCTGGGCGCCCAGCGAGTTCCGCGACGAGCCGCTTGTCTCCGGTGACCCGGATGGTGTTGGCGATCCAGTACGGGGTGAATGGGACATTCCGCCTGGCCAGCAGCGCCCGGATCCCTGCTTGAGCGCGCTGGGCGTGGGCTTCGGCCGTCGCCAGTACCCGGCGGGCGCGCTCGCCGCGGTCCGCCCCACTCGCCGTGGTGCTGCCTGCGGTGGTCGTCCCGTCTGCGGGGGTCTGGTCTGCGGGGGTCTGGTCTGCGGTAGCGCTGCCTGCGGTGGTCTGGTCTGCGGTAGCGCTGCCTGCGGGGGTCGTTGCCGGCGTCTCGGTGAAGTCCGGCCGGCTCTTGAGGACGACGAAGAAGGGCGTTGCTGGATCCGTCTCCGCCTGGATAGTCACTGCCTGGTCGATGGTCGCGGTCGGTGACATGGATGCGGCGAGCGCCGAAGGCACTGGTCCCAAGGTCGCAGCAGCGGCGACGACCGTCGCCGCGAGTCCTGCGGCGGCCGACCGTGAGAAGGCCGACTGTGCGGCGGCCGACCGTGCGGCGGCCGACCGTGAGAAGGCCGAACGCCGTGGTTGGGTTCCCTTGAAGCACGGCATGGTCCGTGATCCTTTCTGTGGCTGTTGTCGATTGCCACACCGGATTGTGTGCCGCGCGGGTTTCGGGAGCTTTTCACGAAACATTATGGCTGAGATCGAACAGTGAAAATATTCACATACGGAGGCGGTACTATTTGCTCGATGTGAGGACATAAATAGAGGTGGGTCGATGAAATTTGATGACGATCCGTACGTCAGGTGGTGTCTCGGGATGGGATTTGTGGTGCGCACCTCATTGTTGTTTGACGATCGACAAAAACGTTTCATCGACCGGCAGTTCTGGCCCAGTCTGAAATCCGATTGGTCTTCGCTATTCGAAAGAGACAAGTATTGACTGGCGGCGGGGTGTCGGTATAATCCGTTGCCACGATCTTGATCCTTCACGGTCCTGGATCTGGCAACTGGCGAAGGGGCAGTGGTCGCCCGATTCGCTTGGGGACAGTGTTCCTCGTCTTCGCTTGCGATTCAGTCTGAAAGCCGGCGTGACTTGGGACTCTGCGCCGCTTTCTCCCCGGTGATGGTCTTCCCACGAATCATGAGCGGCTTGACATAACGTTGGGGAGGTCTACCTCATCTGGCAGATCATGGCCGAATCGCCCCCATGGAGTAGACCGGAGGAACGTTATGTCAACTCCCGGGTACCTCTCGCCGCAGGCCGACGACAGCAAGA
>JAFGOK010000664.1 GCA_016926535.1 Micromonosporaceae bacterium
CGACGAAGTTCCCCAGGATTGCAGCGCTGAAACGGCCGGAGCTGGGATCATCGTCTGGCGGCGGCGAGGGGCGGTCCCTCAGGGAGTCGCCGTCCCACCGAAAATTTCCATCGACGGCTCCCACTCGGAAACCCGCCGCGGACCCGCCCGCCGCGGACCCGCCGGCCGCGGCGAGGCGGCGGTCTACAGCGGGCCGCCAGCGTCCAGCCACCCTCTCAACGCCCGCACGAACGGCTGGCTGGCCGAGCGTTCGAGCCAGGGTCGGTGCCCGCACCGGGGGAACTCGACGTACCGCAGCTGCGGAAGGTGGGCTTGGAGCGACTCCCTGATCAGCGCACCGGGATGCGGATCGTCCCGACCGTGGAACATGACGACCGGGCAGCTGATCGCGGCGAAGGCCGCTGGCTCGCGCCCGTCGGCCTGCCTGAGTAGGGCGTCCTCCCAGGTCTGAGCATGACCGAGTGCATCACACGCAACGGCGGGCCCCGGTCTTGGCTCCAGCGCTGGCCCTGGCTCCGGCCGTTGCTCCGGCTCCGGCTCCGGCTCCGGCAGAGGATCGACACTCTGCGCGCGCTCGACCAGGCGGCCCAGTTCGGCGAAGAGGCGGTCGCACTCAGGGCCGGGGGCCGATGCCGCCAGCCGCTCGGAGAGCTCCCTCATCAGCCTGGCCGGCTCCCCCGCCAGGGCCCTGGCCATCTCGCGCCGGTACACCGCCCGACTGGCCCGGTCGTAGGAGCCACATCCGACCAGGGCGAGGGCGGAGACCCGGTCGGGGTGGGCCGCGGCATACGACAGGCCAAGCATGGCCCCCCAGGAGTGCCCGACGATCGCCACCCGCTGGGGCAGCAGCGCCGCATGGTCGTCAACATGGCGCTCGACGGTCAGCGGCTCGCCCCCGGCTCGTCGCTGGTGCGGCTCGATCACGGTGTACCACTCGGCCAGGATCTGGGCCAGCGAGCAGGCGGAGCCGGGGGCGCCAGGACCGCCGTGCAGCACCGCGACCTGCCGGCCGTGGTCGCCGTGGCGGTGCGCGGTGATGAGTGGTTGGGCGGTGATGGGCGATTGCGTGGGGGAGCCGGTCATGGCGGGTATTGTCGCGCGCCGCTGCCGGAAGTTTCGTCGATCCTCGCCCGGGGGCCGCCGGCTGGCTCGGGCGTCCACTGTCGCTGGCTGGGCCGGAGCCGGTCACTGGTCAGTGCCTGCCCGGCGTCTGTCGATCGACTCTACCTGTCGCATCGATCGATCGTTATCGTTGCAGGCTCCCTGGCCATCGGCCCGGCAACGGCCGAGCGGTTCGAAGAGCAGAGGAGCCCTTCCATGGCAATGAGGATGATGAGCACGGTCGCGACCCTGGCGACTCCGCTGCGGGTCGCCCTGCTGTGCCTGGCCTGCGTCGTCGCCCTGGTCCCGCTGGCGCGCCAGTCTCCGGCCGGTGCGCTGGAGGCGCCGGTGGACGACCCCGTGACCGGCAATGCCACCTGGTACGACGCGCTGGGCGTCCCCTACGGTGGGTGCGGTATGACCCAGGACGCGCTGGAGACGCAGAACTTCATCGCGCTCAATGTGTACAACACGCCGAAGGACTATGTGTACTACCAGCGCCCGATGCCCGAGGGTGATCCCAAGATCGGCATGTGGGACAACGGGCACAACTGCGGCCGCTGGGTCGAGGTGGCGATTGGTGACTACTGTACCGGGGTCAACGACGGTGTCGCAGGGGAGGGCTTCTGCCGGCAGGGAGAGTGGGTCTCCGACAAGTACAACGGCGCGACGCTCAAGATGATCGTCGCCGACAGTTGCGGGGACAGCAACGCCTGGTGCCGCGACGATCCGTACCACATCGACCTGGTGCGCAAGTCGCTCAACACCTTTGTCAAGGATGGCGCCCCGGTTGGCGACATGGATCCCGACCGCTGGAACAACCGGCATGTCAGCTGGAAGTTCATCCCGGCTCCCGACTACTCCGGGGACATCCAGATCGGGTTCCTCGCCGGGTCGAAGAGCGGGTGGACCGCCGTCGCCGTGTCGCACCTGGCCAACGGCATCCACGGGGTCGACTACTGGTCGGCCAGGGAGCAGCGGTGGGTGGACGCCGTCATGGACGGCGACATGGGCCAGGCGTTCATCATCGAACCGCACGATCAGGGCGGGATCGAGTACTCGATCCGGGTCAGGGATGTCGACGACGTGACCATCAATGACGGCCGGGTGTACAGCTTCGACCTTCCCGCGGGGTGCGACCCGGAGTGCTCCGCGCCGTACCAGAAGATCAGTTACACGACGAGCACGGGAGCACCCGGCGGCACCCAGGCGCCCCGGACGTGCCAGGCAACCGCGCGGACGGTCCAGTCCTGGCCGGGCGGGCTACAGGGAGAGGTGACGGTGACCGCCGGAGAGTCCAAGATCTATGGCTGGAGCGTGAACTGGACCATGGCCAGCGGCCAGACCATGGGCGACGTTTGGAACGGTGCCCGGAGCATCAGCGGTTCGACGGTGACCGTCACGAACACCCCCTGGAACGGCACCCTCGCTGCTGATGGCTCCACCACCTTCGGATTCATCGCCTACGGGGAGGGGGCAATCCCGGCCATGACCTGCGCCGCCAGCTGAGGAGTGGTCCGGGGTGCCGGTTTCGCTCGGCCGAGGGGAGCCGTGATGCTTTCGTGATGGAGGCGCCGGCCTGCCGCCCCTGCCTGCGGGCGGTGGACTCCGGCGCCTCTCGTTGTTGCGATCTATTGACGAGTGGATATATGGGCTGGTAGACGGAGTCCATCCGTTATCGCCCCGGCTGGGGC
>JAFGOK010000665.1 GCA_016926535.1 Micromonosporaceae bacterium
GCACCCTGAGCCTGCTCGGCGCGGACGGCCAGCAGCTGACCGGGGAAGCCGCCGGGTCCCACCTCACCGGACTACTCGGCGATCTTGCGACGATGACCCCCAAGGTCACCGTCAAGAAGAAACCCGAGGAGCAGGACCAGGACGCCACAGCGAAAATCACCGTGTCGTGGCAGCTGGCGACCGAGGTCGCCTGGACCTACGACGCCCCCGTCCGGCTGCACCGTTCCGGAGACACCTGGAAGGTGGTCTTCGCTCCGAGCGTCGTCCACCCGAGCCTGGCCGACGGGGCGAACCTGGCACTCAAACGGACGGCGGCCGAGCGGGGACCGATCCTCGACGGGGAAGGCCAGGCCATCGTCACCCAGCGGCCGGTCGTCCTCGTCGGCCTTCAACCCAACGCGATTCCCGAGACGACAAGCGTCGTCACCCAGCTGACCCTAGCGATCAACAAGGTTGAGCCCTCGGTCACGTTCGACGACCTGCCAGCCAAGCTCGCTGCGGCGAAGGCGGACGCCTTCGTCGAGGTGATCACGTTGCGGCGGGAGAAGTACCTCCAGATCAAGCCGGAACTCCAGGCCATCGCGGGCACGCGGTTTCGGGAATCGACCATGCCGTTGGCGCCGACCTCGACGTTCGCCAAGGCACTGCTCGGGAGTACCGGCGAGGTCACCAAAGAGATCATGGACAAGAACCCGGGCACGTACCAGGTTGGCGACCGGGTCGGTCTGTCCGGGCTCCAGAAGGGCTACGATGCCGTGCTGCGTGGCACCCCTGCCATGCAGATCACGGCCGTCGGGTCGGACGGGGCGGCTTCCCAACCCCTGTTCACCAGTGAGGCCAAGGCGGGAGCCGCTGTCCGGACCACTCTCGACTCCGCGACGCAGAACGCAGCGGAAAGCGCCCTCGCGGCCGAAAGCCTGCGATCGGCGCTGGTCGCCCTCCGCATCAGCGATGGCGCGCTGATCGCCGTTGCGAACGGGCCGGGTGGGGGGCAGCTCAACCTCGCCCTGACCGCGCAGGTCCCACCAGGTTCGACCTTCAAGATGGTCACGGCTCTCGGCGTGCTGGGCAACGGATCGGTCACTGCTGACTCCGTCGTGCCCTGCCCGAAAGAACTGGTGGTCGACGGGCGCACCTTCACCAACTCCCATGCGATGGCGCTGGGTGATGTGCCGCTGCATGTCGACTTCGCCAAGTCCTGCAACACCGCCTTCGCTTCGCTGGCGCCGAAACTCGGAGCGGACGGGCTGGCCACGACCGCTGCGACGCTTGGCGTTGGCACGTCCTGGGACCTTGGCACCGACACGTTCAGCGGCAAGGTCTCCAGCGGGGGTTCCGACGCGGAGCGGGCTGCCGCAGCGTTCGGTCAGGGCGCCACGGTCGTCTCTCCAGTCGCACTCGCCGGGGCCGTCGCGGCTGTCGCACGAGGGCAGTGGAAGCAGCCCAGGCTGGTGACGGAGCCAGCGCCAGCGGCAATCGCCCCGGACGGGCAGCCCCTGCCGGAGCCGGCGGTGACCGCCCTCCGGTCGATGATGCGGGAGGTAATCACCGCTGGCACGGCGGACCAGCTCAACCGGTACGGGGAGGTCTACGGCAAGACCGGGACCGCGGAGTACGACGACGCGGACGCCTCCAAGACCCATTCGTGGTTCATCGGGTACCGGGGCGACATCGCCTTCGCCGTCCTGGTCGAGAACGGCGGCCTCGGATCCGAGGCCGCCGTCCCGGTGGCCGGCAGGTTCCTGGCAGGGCTCAAGAAGCCGTGAGCCCCTTGACGCCGAGCGGCGTGCCCCAGCCGGTCGGGCCGTCGTAGCCGACGGCGCCCGTGCACAGGTAGTCGCCGCCGCACGTGACCGCGAAGGCCGACGGGACGTTCTGCCCCGTCGTCACGTCCCGGAACAGCCCGGCGGTCCGGCCGTTCTTCCAGGGGGTCCTGCCATCGTTGACCTTGGAGGCCGTCCCTGCCAGCGCGTACACGGCGGCGATGATCGGTGCGGCGGCGCTGGTGCCACCGACGATGGTCCACCCGCCGCCCCCGTAGGTGTTGAGCACCGCAACCCCGGTCGCCGGATCCGCGACGGCCGCGACATCGGTGACCATCCTCATCGGGCAGTGCTCGTCGGTCTGCCAGGCCGGCTTCGGGATGTACGCGGAGCACCCGGATCCCGTTCCGGACCAGACACTCTCACTCCAGGTACCGTCAGTGCCCCGCTTCAGCGACGTCCCGCCGACCGCGGTGACATACCTGGCGACCGCGGGGAACGAGACGGAGTATCCAAGATCGCCAGCGCTGACGACGATCGCGTGGCCAGGCTGGTTGTAGTAGTGCTCGTAGTTGACTTCCTCCGCGAACTCAACGCTGGTCCCGTAGCTGTTCGACAGCACGTCGGCGCCCATACGCACCGCGGTCTCGACGGCTGTCCCGAGATCGTCGAGATCGTTGCTGTCGGCCTCGACCAGCAGAAGCTTGCACTGCGGGCACGCCGCGGAGACCATGTCGAGGTCGAGGGCGATTTCCAGGGCCCAGCCGGCCTCCGGCTCTGGCAGCGGACTCGCCTCGCCATCCTGGTTGACGATCGTCAGGCAGCCGGAAGCGGTCGTGCACGGTGGCAGCCCATACTGCTCCCGGTATGCGGCGAGGTCCGCCTCAGCGTTCGGGTTGGAGTAGGCGTCGATGATCGCCACCAGCTGGTTTGCGCCCCCGCTCGACGGCAGGTTGTACGCGGAACGCAGGTCGGCCGGACCCCACCCCTCCGGAGTCTCACCAGCCATCGGCTGGACCGTGCCGACCGCGTATCTGGCGAAGCAGGAGACCCGGGGCGGGGCAACGTCCGGGCAGGCATCAATGACCTGCCCGGCCAGCGGCTTTGTGCCATCAGCCGCTGCCGGTCCGTTCCCGGCGTCAGATGGTGCCTCCTGAATGCCGGCCCAGGACACCGTCGCATGGTAGGCAGACGGGGCGACGGCGCCCAGTCCCGCGACGACGATGGCGGCGAGCCAGAAGGCAGTGGTTCGGGTGCGCATAGCGGTTTCCTCGCCTGGTCGAATTCGAAGGAGGTCAGCCGGAGACCTTGACGGCCCGGACGATGGTCTGATCGATGGTGCTGCCGGAGGGGTCACTGGCATGAACCCGGAAGGAGAGGTACGAGCTCTCCGCTGGCGGAACGAGCGTCGCGGTGAACGCGCCGTCGCCGTCGCCCGCCATGACGCTGGCCGGGGTCCAGGTCGCACCGTCATCGCTGGAGACGTCGAAGGTCAGGGTCTGTGCCGCCCCGGTCGTCTCGAAGGGCTGATGGGTCGCCAGCACCCCGATCCGCAACTCCTGCCCTGCGGGAACACTGTTGGCCAGGTCGGTACCAGCGTCGTAGGAGAGGAACAGCAGCGGTTCGAAAGAGCAGTTGCGCGTCCCGTCCCGGCAGATCCTTCCCTCCGGGATGGTCCCGGAACGCTGCTGCGTCTTCCAGGTCCACGCCGTCGTTGACGCGGTCGAGGTGGTCGTCCAGGAGGCGTTCTTGGTCGCCTTGACCTCCAGAGTCATGGTCGCGGCGGTGCTCGGCAGCGTGACGGTGCCGCTCGGGGCGTCGGCCTCGGCGAGGAGCGTGCCGTCAGCGGTCAGCCGGGTCGGGCTGGAGACCGTCAGGGTCTGCGATGGGGAGAGCCCGCCGACCGTCCTGCCGCCCGACGCCCACGGGGTGATGTTCAGGAATAGCTCATTGCCCTGCCGGCAGGCGGGGCAAGCCGTCGTGCCGGTCGTGCTCGACTCAACCCCTGGTACCAGCGGTGCGGCGAGGGAGCTCTCCGCGCGCTGGTCGCCGGCGTTGAACAGCGTCCACGGTCCGACGTCGACCCCCCGGTTCTCCTCGGCGTCCCAGATGACGGCGCTGGCCCACCGGGCGCCGGTCTCGGCCGTGACGTATTCGGTCCGCCGCATCGGCGCAGCGGCGGAACTGGAGAAACGCATCGGCGCGATCTCCCATGGCTGGGATGACGCCCGATACGTCCGAATCTTATGATCAGGAACATCGGAGTGGTAGTCGGCGGTGACGGTCGCCAGCGAGTCGGTCATCGCGGCAACCGCCGGCTGGGACGGCACACCCTCTTCCGAGGGATACAGCAGATCGTAGAGGTACGGCTGGTCCTGGTCCGCCGGCCC
>JAFGOK010000666.1 GCA_016926535.1 Micromonosporaceae bacterium
ACGTTCTGGCTGCCGCCAGCAGCCCGGACCGCCGGGTCTACGTCGCGGCCCACATGAGCCATCCACGAGAACTGACTGGCGCTGCCAGGGCGGCTCTCGGCCGGCTGATGTCCGCCGGCATCATCCTCTACAACCAGACGCCCATCCTCCGCGGCGTTAATGACGACGCCGAAACCTTGATCACCCTGCTGCGAGAGCTGTCCGACGCCGGAGTGACGCCGTACTACCTCTTCCAGTGCAGACCGGTCTGCGGCAACGAGCGATTCACGCTGCCCATCCAGCGTGGAGTCGAGCTCGTCAACACGGTACGCCGCAACCTCAGCGGGTTGGCCAAACGCTTCCGGTACGTCGCATCCCACGCGACCGGGAAGATCGAGATCATCGGCATCGCCAACGAGGAGATCATCTTCCGGTATCACCAGGCACGCGATCCCGCCAACGACGGAAGGATCTTCACCTGGCCAGCCACCGAGCCGGTCTTCTGGCCCGACCAGGCTGTCCAGGCCGTCCAGGCCGTGGAGGCCCAGAGCAGGCACTAGCAGTCACTCCCCCAAGCCAACCACCTCCGGGGGCGCGTGGCGCGTCGCTGGCATCTCACCAGCGACGCGCCACGCCAGACACCTTTCTCATGATCAGCTCCTCCCGGTCGATGAGGCGATCGTGAGTCGGGCCGGCCACAGCACTCTGCGCGGCGGGGATGGGCACACCGCGCCGCTGCTCGGCCTGCGCATCCCGGGCCTGGAGATCGTCGAGGAACTCGGCCGAGGCGGGCAATCCGTGGTCTACCTGGCACGCCGGAAGGGCGCCGACTATGCCTTGAAGGTGATGCGTGGCCCGACCTATCCGGAGCAGGCCGCGATGTTCCGCCGGGGGGCGGCGCTGCTCGCCGGTCTTGACCATCCAGGGGTGGCCCGAGCGTACGAGGGCGGCGAGGCCAACGGCTACCCGTACGTCGTCATGGAGTACGTCGCCGGCCACTGCCTGACCGAGGATCTGCGATGCGGAGTCCTTCCAGAGGACCGGATACTGGCGGTGGCGATCCAGATCGCCGATGCGCTCTCAGCCGCTCATCTGGTCAGTCTGGTGCACCGCGACATCAAGCCGGACAACATCATGATCACCAATGACGGCTCAGTCAAGGTGCTGGATTTCGGCATGGCCGGTCGGACCGGACACTGGTCGGACGATCTCGCGGTTGGAACTCTGATCTATGCCGCCCCGGAGCAGTCCGGAGGCCTCAACCGGCCGGTGGATTCCCGGGCGGATCTCTACTCCCTCGGCGTCACCTTGTACGAGTGCCTGGTCGGAACGCCCCCGTTCGTCGCGAACGATGCCGGACGGCTTGTCCGGATGCACGTCTCCGCGACCCCGCTGGACATCCACCAGATCCGGCCAGCCATCTCCCCGGCGCTGGCAGCGGTCGTTCGCAAGCTCATGGCGAAGGACCCGGACGACCGCTACCAGAGCGCGGCAGGTCTGAGGGAGGATCTGCGCCGGATCGCGGCAGGCCAGCGTGAGGTGTTCGACCTCGACACGCTCGAACACCCGGCCACCGACGTCACAGACCCGCTCATCGGCCGCGAGGCCGAGTTGCGAACCCTGCTGGACCACTGGGAATCGGCCAAAAAGGGCAATGGGGGCGTCATCGTCATCACCGGACCGCAGGGTTGCGGCAAGACCCGGCTGGTCGACGAGCTGCTGGCGACCGTCACGGCATCCGGTCATACCGTGCTCTCCGCGGCCTGCCGGGCTGACAGCGCCGTCCCGATGGCCCCGGTGCGCCTGCTGTACGACCAGTACCTGCACCTGCTGGGCCAGCTGGCGGAGCCGTCCAGATCAGCGAGCGTTGACCAGGTCACACAGCTCGCCGGATCGGTCCCGGGGGGACCCGGTGGACCATCTGAGGCCTCCTCGACCTCTGTCCCGCTGGTCGACGAAGCCAGAGACGAGACCGGATACGACGTCGTCGGAACCATCGCGCGTTTGCTTGCCGGCTCCGAGATCCTTACCGGCGGCGCCGTGATCCACCTTGCCGATGTCCACTGGGCAGACGAGCTCACCAGGCGTTTCCTCCATCAGGTCGCCGCGGGCCGGCCGCGAGGGCTCTTGGTGGTGGTCACGGCGTGGGACGAGCATGGCTACCAGGCGGCGCTCAACAAGGTCATGTCTGGTCTTGGCGAGTCGCTCATCGGGACCGTGCCCCTCGGCCCGATGCCCCAGCCTGTGATGGCGGCGCTGGTCGCCCGTTCGCTCGGCACCGCCCTCACCGTGCCGCCCGCGGTGCTGCTCCGCCTGGTCGCACGGTCCGGAGGCAACCCGCTCACCGCGCGGGAATACCTGCACGCCCTGATCGACGCGGGCATCGTTCGACCGTACTGGGGAACCTGGCTGATCAACGAGCACGGCCTTGAGGCGCTGTCCCTGCCGTTCAGCACGGTTGAGCTGCTGCGCCGCCGCGTCAGCGGTCTTCCAGAGCGGGACCGGCGCCTGCTGTCCGTGGCGGCGCTGGTCGGCCCGGTCTTCACTCCGGCCGTCGCCGCCGCAGCCGCCGGGGTCAGCGACGCGGCCGCGGCCCAGGTGTTCGCCCTCGCCGCATCCCAGCAGCTGATCGAGCCCAGGGAAAACGGATACGCCTTCCTGCACGACAACGTTCGCACCGTGCTGATCTCCGGATTGAACGCCCAAGCCCGGCGGGCGACCCATCAGCGAATCGCCGAGGAGCTCGAACGGCTCTCCGAGCCGAGCGAGGAGCTGACCTTTGAATCCGCCCGGCACTACCTGCTGGGCGAGCCGACCAAGACACCGGAGTCCGCCTCGCGGGCCGCTGGCGCAGCCGGAGCGCTCGCGCTGCGAGCCCACGCCTCAGAGGATGCGTTTTCGCTGCTCAACGGAGCTGTCAGGGTCGCTGAGGACGCGGGCATGGCGGTCCCAGCGGCCCTCCGAGCCCAGCTCGGGGTCGCCGCTGTCCGCGCCAATCGCCTGGAGGTCGCGACCGATCAGCTCGCCAGGGCGCTCGACGTCGAACTCGATCGCGCAAACCGGGCCGAGCTGTTCTCCTGGCTGGCAGAAGCTCGCTGTGTTCGGCTGGACACGGTCAGCGGAACGGAGGCCGTCCGGAGCGGTCTGGCAGAGCTCGGCGGTCTGGTGCCGCGGACCGCCATCGGTATGCTGCTGCTCGGCGTGACCCGGTTCGCCATCGGAAAGCTGCATGGCCTGCTCCCCCGGCGGATCCGGGTCTCCAGGGGAGACCGGCGGCGGCGCGACGAGCTCAGGTGCCTGCTGTTCATCCGCGGGGTGCAGAACGCCTCCGTCGATCTCGACTTGGGCCGCCTGGTCGGCTTCGCGCTCAGCACCCGGCTTCCGGCCAGCCGGCTCGGCAGCGGCAGGGAGGTCGCCCTGGCCCGCGGGATGCAGGCCATGGCCCTCTCGGCCATCGGTCTGCGCGGCTGGGCAGAGCGGTTGTTCGCCGAAGCGGAGGAGCTGGCGGCCACGGCGACGGACCCCGCAGTGCTGGCCCAGTTGCACTGGATGCGCGGCATGGCACACGACGTCCTGGTCCCGGTCGGCAGCACGGACGGTCATTGCCTGCGCGAGGCACTAATCAAGCACGGTCGCTGGCTGCGATCGTCCGACTATCTGACCGCCGTCGGGCTTCTTGCCATGGAACGCCTGCTGAGGGGGTACGCGGGCGAGTCGACGGAGCTCCTTTCCCGGGCGCCCTCGCCCGTCATCGATCCGGCCGACTCCTCCTGGAGCCTGCTGGCGACGGTTGAGGTCGTCGACACCGCGCTGAAGGGACGGTCGGCGGAGGCCAACGCCCAGCTGCAATCGCTGAATGACCTCGCCACCGGCGCCCCGGACAACCGGGTCCTCCGGATCGCGATCGCGATGGCCACCGTCATGGCCCTGGTCGAGCAGGGTGAGCACGGGGAGGCGCTCGACCGCGCGCTCGACCAGTTCACCCAGCTCGGTCATGATCCGCACAAGGCTGGACGCCGCGACATCAGCTTCTGGATCTCCCAGGCCCTGGGTCGGCTGGCGACGCTAGCCGCCATGACGACCAGCGACGCTGGGCGCTCAACGGCCCTGGCAGCGGCAGCACGGGCCGTCGCCCAGCTCGGCCAGGCTGCCGGCGGTCCGCTCGGCACTGCATACCACCGCCTCGCTCAGGCGAGCCTCGAGCAGTTGCGGGGACACCACCGCCGGGCGCTGCGCCGGCTGGCTCGGCTTGAGGCATGGTGTGGCCACCGAGATCTGCCGTCGGTGGCGTTCGAGATCGCCAGGATCCGGGCTCGGGCGTACCGGGGACTCGGCCATCCCGCTGACGCCCACCGCTGGGCGATCGTTGCCCATGCCATGGCGCTCGACTACGAGTGGCCGGTGCGCGCCAGATGGATTCGCAGCGAGTTCGGAATCGCGGTGCTGCGGTCGACGACCAGCGGTGGGGGCGGGCCCGCGATCAAGCGCGGCAGCGAGGCCTACCGGCGGCGCATGGAGGCGCTTCAGGAATTCAGCCTCGCCGCTTCTGAGGTCTTCGAACCGGAGGAGGTCGCCCGGCTCGCCCTGGACGAGATGGTCAGGGTGTTCGGCGCGGAGCGGGCCTTCCTGTTCATCGAGCAGGACGGCCAGCTGCGGCCCTACCTCGGTCGGGACGCGCACGGGACGGATCTCACGGAGCTCAGGGGCTACGGTTCGACCCTGGTCGAGCGGGTCAGGGCCTCAGAGGACGCCATCGTGCTCACCGGGAGCGAGCAGGGGCTGGCGCTGGGATCACGCAGCGCCGTCGTGCACGGGCTTCGCAGCATCATGGTCGCCCCGCTCCTCCTGAAGGACGCTCTGATCGGCGTGGTCTACCTGGACAGCCGGGTGGCCAAGGGCGTCTTCACCGAAGACGACATCGACGTGCTCGCCGCCATCAACAGCCATGTCGCGCTGTCCCTCGGCACGGCGAAAGCCGCCCAGCTTGAGCTGGCATTCCACGCCGCGCAGCGGCAACGCGACGTCGCCCAGCAACTGCACGACGCGATGGTCGAGCTGACCGGGTCGCTCGACCCCGATGAGGTCTCCCGCCGGCTCACCCAGACCGTGCGGAAGGCCGTCAATGTCGACTGCGCACTGGTCATGCGGCAGGGGCCGGACGGCGGCACCATTGAGATCCGGGCAAGGGCAGCGGCCGACCAGGCCACAGCCGGCAAGGGCCCAGCGCAGCCCGCCGCTTCAGGACCGGAACGGGAACTGGTCCAGCCGAAGCCCGGCGGGCTGGTCGCCGATCTGCTGGAGCTCACAGAGCCGGCCAGGGGCTGGTGCGACCAGCACGCCAAAGCGCTTTCGGCCTTCCTCGGGCGGACGGTCGAAGCCTGGATCGCCATTCCCCTCAATACCAGGGAGGAGCGACACGGTGTCCTGCTCGCGGTCGGCACGCCGGATGAGGGACCGTGCTCCGATGCGGTCGCGGAGGTCGCGGCAGCGCTGGTCGTGCAGGGTGCGGTCGCCCTGGAGAACGCTCAGCTGTTCCGCAAGACCCAGGAGCTGGCCGACCGGGACGGGTTGACCGGCCTGTACAACCGCCGGCACATGTTCGAGGAGGCCAGCCAACTGTTCGAGACGCCGCCAGACCGCCGCGGGTCTGCGGCGGCAATCATGATCGATATCGATCAGTTCAAACGTATCAACGACACGTACGGTCACAGTGTCGGCGACGAGGTGATCCAGGCCGTTGCCAGGCGGCTGGGAAACGCGCTCCGGGAGACCGACATCATCTGCCGCTACGGCGGGGAGGAATTCGCCGCGCTGCTGCCGGCGACTTCCCTGGAGGCGTCAAGGCTGGTCGCTGAGCGGCTGCACCGCACCATCTCCGGCCAGCCCATCTCGACCTCGGCTGGGGACCTGCCGGTAACTGTC
>JAFGOK010000133.1 GCA_016926535.1 Micromonosporaceae bacterium
AAGTCGTTGGGGAGGTCAAAGCCGACGTACTTGACAGGGACCTGCACCTTCACCGCTGCGGGCTTACGCATGAGCGCAACCACCTCGACTGAGGCGGCATTTCGGCTGGCCAGGTATTTTAGCAGCCACGAGAGGGTCAGCCCGGAGTCGATGATGTCCTCGACGACGAGCACCTCACGGCCGGCGATGTCCCTGTCCAGGTCCTTGAGTATCCGAACGACGCCTGACGAGGTCGTTCCCTGCCCATATGAAGAAACCGCCATGAATTCCAGCTCGACGGGAGGGCCGTACCTGCCGAGCGCGCGGGCGAAGTCAGCCATGAACATGACCGCGCCCTTGAGAACTCCGACGAGCAGGACAGAATCGGCCGCACCGTAGTCCGCGGCGACGGTCTTGGCCAGTTCCTCGGTTTTGTCCCTGATCTGCTCCTCTGTCAGGATCACTCGATCGATGCCAGCGGTATGCCAAGAAGTGGCGTCGGACATGAGGCAAGCGTGCCTCACCTCCGGTGCGAGCCTGGCACCGGGGCGTCGCAGTGTCAGATCCGTCTCCGTGATCACTCCGGAGCATCTGCTGGGGCCCCGCGGGGAAGGACCGCCGATCGGCCAATGCGCTCAAGCTGCCCGCATCGCCGAATCACCCGAACACCCGTCGGCAGATGAACGGCCTTCTGCCCGTGCCACCTCGTGACCAGAGCGTCGAGGGCTTCGATGTGCCTGGAAGACAGGGCAGCGGGGGCTGCACCCAGGCCGAGGCACCATCGGTGCAGCACCCTTCGCCGCAGAGCCGGTGCCAGCGCTGCCAGCTCAGCAACGAGCAGCCCGCCATCAGAGGCCGCCGCGCCCACCTGCGCTCGCGCCGCGGCAGCCTCCAGGAACTCGACGTCCGCGGCCAGCATGCCGGCGGTCCGGGCGAGATTGACGGCCAGACCGGGTCCCAACGTCTCGATCAACAGCGGCATGGCGGCTCGCGCCCGCGCCCGCGCATACGACGGATCGATGTTGTGTGGGTCTTCCCAGGGGCGCAGGCCATCGGCCAGGCACGCGGCCCGCACCACCGCTCGTGGCACGTCCAGCAGGGGTCTGAGAAACGCGATTCCATGGATCAGCCGGTGCTGGGGCATCCCGGAAAGTCCTCTCGGACCGGATCCCCTCGCGAGGGCAAGCAGCACGGTCTCTGCCTGGTCGTCCTGGGTATGTCCCAGGAGCACGGCACTGGCCCCGGTCTGCCGCGCGGCGGCGGCAAGGGCGGCATAGCGGGCCTGCCTGGCCGTCGCCTCGGGTCCCTGCCCACCCGGACGGGCGGCCGCGTCAACGCTGGCGGCCAGGGCAGGAGCCAGCCCGATCCCCTCCGCCCAGGCGACCGTCTCCGCGGCTCTGCTGGTGGATCCCTCCTGCAGCCCGTGGTCAATCGTCACCAGGCCACAGCGGTAGCCCGATCGCTCGGCGACGAACCTGGTCGCCATGGCCAAGGCCAGCGAGTCGGCTCCGCCAGAGCATGCGACCAAGACGAGGGGCCGCTCGCCGCGACCGAGATGCTGGGCCAGGCACCGCCGCACCGCGACGCGGACGGCCGCGACCTCCCGGGGAGGTGCTCCCACCAGGGTCAGCCGATCACGCCGTCCGCCGGAGCCGGGCTGTCCTCGCCTCGATCGGCACCGCCATGCACCCGAGCCACCCAGCTGTCGGGGTCAGAGAGTTCGGCGAGCCGGGGCAGGGTCAGCGGCGACTGCCAGACCGCGTTGAAGCCCTCGATGCCGACCAGCTCGACGACCCGGTGCACGAACGCCCGCCCTTCCGCGTACTGCCGGAGCTTGATCTCGATGCCAAGCGCCTTCCGAATCACCCGCTCCACGGGGTTGGCGCTGGCCCGGCGCTGGTTGAATTTGGCCCTGATCTCCGCCACGGACGGGACGATTTCCGGACCGACGGCGTCCATGACAAACTCCGCATGCCCTTCCAGCAGCGTCATCAGCGCGGTCAGCCGGTCGAACACGACGCGCTGAGCTGGAGTCTGGATCAACTCGATGACTGAGATGCTGGCATCCGGATCATGCACGGCCTCGACGATGGCGGTCAGCCCGCGCCGAATCCGGTCGACGATCTGCCCGCTGTCCAGCTGCGAGGCGTCGACCAGTGCCCCGACCTCGCCGAGGAAGTGCCCTCGCATCCAGGGGACCGCGGTGAACTGCATGCGGTGGGTCACCTCGTGCAGGCACACCCATAGCCGGAAGTCGCGGGGATCAGCGTTGATCTTGCGCTCCGCCTCGACGATGTTTGGCGCGACCAGCAGCAGCTGGCCAGGATCTGAGGCGAAGACCTCAAACTGCCCGAGGACTCTCCCGGAGAGATACGCCAGGACCGCGCCCGCCTGAACGCCGGTGGCGCGGGAGCCGACCGCCTCGACTGCTGGGTGAGGTTTCTTGCCGCCGGACAACCGATCGGCGAGCGGATTCATCACCGCCCGAAGCCCTTCGATATTGGCCAGGGCCCAGTCCCGCCGATCAACGACGTTGACAGCTGGGTACGGCACCTGCGACCGCATCCCGGTGTACTCCGCGACGTGGCCCGTTGCCTCGTCGGTCAGCCTGCGGAGATCGGCCACTGCCGCCGTGGCCTCGGCGTAGGAGATATGCGGACCGTTCTTTCCCAGAGCCGCAGCAGTCGCCGCGGCAAGATCCCAGTCAACGAACTGCGCCATTGCACCACCGTACCGCTCTGGTGCGTGCCGGGGCGGATGCCACAGCCCGCGAAGCCGTTCCCGGTGCTGGCTTGCCGGGGAGCGCGCACCCACCGGCGGCCACGGATTCGCTCAGCGACAGCCGCACCCAGCCAGAACAGCGACAAGGCGGTCCAGACTCGCCTCGGCCGCTACCGACCCCTTGGTGACGGCATCCGAGATCACGGCAAACGCCAGCGTCCTTCCGTCGGCATCGACCACAATGCCGGCGACCGAGCTGACCCCGGTCAGGGTGCCGGTCTTGGCACGGGCGTTGCCCGCTGCTGAAGCACCCGCCGTTGCCGTGATGTACCGGTCTCGCAGAGTCCCGGAATATCCCGCAGTCGGCAGGCCAGAGAACACGGCGTGGAGCTGGGCCTGATCCGCCCTGGCCGCCGCGGCGAGGACCAAGGTCAGCAGGGTGGCTGTCAGCCGGTCGTTGCGGGAGAGGCCACTGCCGTCAACGAGACCGTAGCCCTCCGTCGGGATGCCCAGCTCGCCAAGCGCCGCCTTCATCGCGGTGGCAGCTCCGTCGAACGTTGCAGGCTGGCCGCGGGCGATCGCCACGTGCCTGGCCAGAACCTCGGCAAGGACGTTGTCGCTCTCGCTCAGCATGACCTCCACCAGCCGGGCCAGCGGAGGGGAGTCGACGTGGCCAAGCTCGCTCGCCCCTGCCGGTGCCGCACCGGCGCTGACCGCTGATGAGGGCAGGCCGAGGACCTTCGCGAACGCCTGCGCCGCGGCCAGCTCTGGCTTGTCGTACCGCTGTGCCGCGCCCTTCGTCTGCTTCGGGTTGATCCTGCCCCCGTTGAGCATCAACGGGGTCACTGCGGCGGCGAAGCCGCCAGTCGGGATGTCCGCGTCCCAGCCTGGGCCAAACAGCGCCCCGGTGAACAGCGAGGTGTCGTAGACCACCCTGGTCGGTGCCGTCTCGCCGAGAGACGCCCGAACCTGCCCAGCGAGATCATCGAGGCGGGCCGCGCCGGGGTACGTCCCATTCGCCCCGGCGGTCAGGGTCGGATCCCCGCCCCCGATCAGAACGACCTCGCCAGGAGTCTGGCCGGCAACGGCTCTGGTCCGCAGCTGGTACGTCGGTCCCCGCGCGGCGAGGACTGCCGCCGCCGTAACGATCTTTGTCGTCGATGCCGGGGTGGACGCCCTGTCACCGCTGGTGAAGAGCTGCTGCCCGGTTGCCACATCGACCACGGACACCGCTGTGTGCCCGCCCAGGGCCGCTGCACTCATCAGCGGGTTGAGCGCCGCCTTCAGGCCAGCGGACGTCGGGATCGGGGCCTGGTCCGTCGCGGCCTCCAGAACGGACGGCACCGGGGCTGGGGCGGAGCCCTCCCGCCATACCGGAGGCGGGACGACCAGGGCTGATGCGGCCAGGGGTGCCCCGAACCACGCCCCACCGGCCGCAGCGGCCGTCGCAACCACCAGGGCGACAATCCGTGGCCAGAGCCCGTGCCTGCCACCTGCCATCTCCAGCCCTCCAGACCAACTCACCACAACGCTGGCGCCCGCCCGATCTCAGCCTGCGATCCCCCGGGCCAGACCGTACAGGCCGAGAACCGCGCAGGCGCACGGAACCATCGACACCACACAGAGCGCGTCGAGCGCGTCAGCTGCCCTCCCAAGGTACGGCGACGGTGCTCGCTTCGCGTAGCGCACCGACGCGGTCGCGACGATCATTGCCAGCAAGGCCAGGCCTGCCCCGACGGTCACCCCCAGGACAGTGCCAGTCACCCGATCTGGACCGAACAAGGCCACCACAGCCAGCACAACGAACCCGGCGATGCCCGAGGCGAGCAGCGCCCATCGCTGCCGTGCCGCGATGAACAGCCTGGCCCGTAGCAGGAACGCCGTCGCCGCAAGGCAGACCAGGATCCTGCCCGAGACCCCGCCAAGCGCCGCGACCAGGTACGCCGTGATCGTCCCGACCAGGAGGATCGTCATCAGCAGGCCGGTGAGCAGTTGCTCGGTCCGCACCACCGCGACGAACACCCTGGACCGGTCCGGCAGCCCAACCGGGTCGTCCTCGATGGCCGAGGCCTCGGCTGGCGGCGCTGATCGAGGCATCGGCAGGCTACCCAGCCGCAGCGCGAGCAGGGGGACCCCAGCAGTCCCGGTGACCAGGACAGTCAGCAGCACCGCCGCGGTCGAGACTGCGGGGAGCCACAAGGCGAGTAGCGCCCCGGCCGCGCCGAGGATTCCAGTGGCACCCGCGCAGGTGAACACCGGAAGCCCGCGACCGACCCCGACGGCAGACACCAGACTGGCCAGTACCAGCGCGATCGATCCAACCAGCAGGAACGAGGCCCTCTCCGTCCGGGCGAGCTCTTCGAAGGCATCGGAAGGCGCGAGGATGAGCCCACCTCCGAACAAGGCGTACGGCAGCCCGTACGCCGCGAGTGCGGCCCCCGTCGTGCCATCGCCGTAGGCTCGTGACGCGATCATGCCCGCAGTCACCAGCAGCGCCGAGAGGATCAGCGCGCACACCGCGGCGGGTCGCCAAGCGGGACCGGCGGTCCACAGCCCGACCACGCCGAAGAACGCTGCGGCCCCGGCCGCGACGAGGCCAGCCGCCCGGGTCGCCCGGGAACTCCAGCCGACCCCGCTGCGCTTGGCTCCCTCCGCGATCGTTTCGACGATGTCGTCGTACTCCAGCTCCGGCCAGTGGGTCGTCGCCGGGACCAGGTGCAGCACCGCGCCATCGCGGATGCCCTGCGACAGCAGGGTCGAGGAGGTGTCGAGGGCGAGGCCGTCAGCTCGCCGCAGGAGCCAGCCGCCGTGCTGCTCCCCGTCGCCGGCAAGGTCGTCCCCAGCGTGGCGCAGAAGGTCGGGTAGGAGTTCCGCGATGGGGGCGCCTTCGGGCAGGGCGACATCGATACGCCGATATGGTGCGCTGACCGTCACCCGGGCCAGACCAGTCGTCGCAGGTGGCATGAAGTACACGTACCATGCCTGGCCGCTGTTCGGGGACCCGGAAGCGTCAGCCGGGCACAAACCAGTTGCCAGCGGGGCAAGCGATGCCGGCCGCGGTGGCTCTACCATCGATCGCTGAACGTAGCCGCATGGATGCGAACGGATGGGGATGCGTCATGAGCACCGTCGTCGTGAAGCGACAGCCGCGCAGGCCAGCCCCGCCCATCCCGGAAGGCGACCTCGTCGTCCAGTCGCCACCGGAAATACCCCAGGTCGTCGGATCCCGGTGGCAGCAGGCATTCCAGCTCCTGCCGATGCTGACCGGGACGATCGCGACCGCATTGCTGTTCGCTGGTCGGAACGGCGGGACGTACTCCTACGTCATCGGGGGGATCTTCGGCGTCTCCACCCTGGGCATGCTCGCGACGAGCTGGAGCGGAGCCGGCCTGCCGAAGAAGGCCGAGATGATCGCTGCCAGGCGGGAGTACCTGCGGCATCTGGCCGGCCTTCGCAAGCGGGTGCGCGCCACCGCGGGCCAGCAGCGCACCAGCCTGCACTACCGGCACCCCGATCCTGGCCGTCTCTGGTCCACAGCAGGAAGCCATCGATTGTGGGAGCGCCGCAGCACCGACGGGGACTTCATCGTCGTCCGTGTCGCGGTCGGTCCGCAGAGCCTGGCGACCCCGCTGCTGTGTCAGGAGACCCGGCCGCTCGGGGAGCTGGAGCCCATGACGGCCGGAGCGTTGCGGCGGTTCCTCGACACCTACGCCATCGTCCCGGACCTTCCGGTGGCGATCTCGCTGCACGGCTTCTCCCGGGTGTTCCTTCGGGGCCGGGACACCGACACCCGGGGACTCGCCAGGGCGATCCTCGCGCAACTGGCCGTCTTCCACGCCCCGGAGGACGTGGTCATCGCGGTGTGCACCGCCCCGGAACTCCGGTCGGAGTGGGAGTGGGTGAAGTGGCTGCCCCACGCACTCCACCCGGACCGGGCCGATGCCGTCGGCCCGGTCCGGCTGGTGGCAACCAGCGTCCGCGAGTTGGAAGAGCGCCTGGAGAATCTGCTGGCGAACCGGCCCCGGTTCAGCTCCGGAGCCGGCAACCCCGCGATTCCGCGCGTCGTCGTCGTCCTCGACGGAGGCGACCAGAGCGGCAGCCAGCATCTGACGACCGAGGGCGGCATCGACGGTGTCACTCTGATCGATCTGGACACGGTTCCGCCAAGGACCCCGGACCGATCCATGATCGTCCTTAACCCGACTGGCCCGGACCGAAGGCTGGTCACGATGGGGTTCGACGGGATGGGCGAGGTCGGGATCGCCGACAGCCTCAGCCGGACGGCTGCCGAGGCACTCGCCCGTCAGCTCGCCCCGCTCCGGCTCGCGACGCTGAGCACGACGGCGGATACCCCGCTGGCCAGGGAACCAGGGCTCGCGGAGCTGCTGGACCTCCCCGATCCCCGGGCTCTCGACGTGGTACGAGCCTGGCGGCCGAGGCCGCACCGGGATCGGCTGCGGGTCCCGCTCGGCGTTGATGGCGAGGGTCAGCCCATCGAGCTTGACCTCAAGGAGTCGGCTCAGGACGGCATGGGGCCGCATGGGCTGCTGATCGGAGCGACCGGATCCGGCAAGTCAGAGCTGCTGCGGACCCTGGTACTGGCGCTGGCCGTCACCCATTCCTCGGAGACCCTCAATTTCGTCCTGATTGATTTCAAGGGCGGGGCGACCTTCGCCCCGTTCGAGCGCCTGCCCCACGTCGCGGCGGTCATCACCAACCTGAGCGAGGAACTGCCCATGGTGGACCGGATGACCGACGCCATCAACGGCGAGCTGGTACGGCGCCAGGAACTGCTGCGCCGGGCGGGGAACTACGCGTCCGCAAGGGACTATGAGAAGGCCAGGGTCGGCGGAGCCCCCCTGGCGGCCCTCCCAAGCCTGCTCATCGTCTGCGACGAATTCTCAGAGCTGCTGGCGGCCAAGCCCGACTTCATCGAGCTGTTCGTTCAGATCGGCCGCGTTGGTCGTTCCCTGGGCGTTCACCTGCTGCTCGCCTCGCAGCGGCTGGAGGAGGGTCGGCTGCGCGGGCTGGATACCCACCTGTCCTACCGGATCGGCCTGCGTACCTTCTCCGCCCTGGAGTCCCGCACCGTCCTGGGCGTTCCAGATGCCTTCGAGCTTCCGCGTTCCCCCGGTCATGGCTACCTCCGCTTCGGAACGGACCCGCTGGAACGGTTCAAGGCCGCATACGTCTCCGGGCCGTACCGCAGCCCGGCCCGGCCGATGACCGAGGCGGACGCGGTGCGAGGTCACCGGGTTATCGACTACACCACGCACTTCATCCCGAGGTCGATCCCGCCCCGGGCCGAGTGCCCGCTGGAGGAGGGCGAGCCGGCTGCGGCGGGCAGCGCAACGACCCCGACCGAGGCCGGGACGTCCGCGGGCCCCGTCCCGGCCGAGACCCTGCTGGACATCTTGCTCGATCGTCTGGCCGGTCAGGGTGTTCCGGCTCACCAGGTGTGGCTGCCGCCGCTCGCGGAGCCCGCGGCCCTGGACGACCTGCTCGGCCCGGTTGTCACGGAGCCGGGGCGTGGGATGACCGTTGTCAACCCGCAGTTGCGGGGCTCGCTCCGGATTCCGGTCGCGCTGGTCGACAAGCCATTCGAGCAACGGCGCGACGTGTTCTGGCTCCAGCTCGACGGGGCGAGCGGGCACGTCGCGATCGTCGGAGCACCCCAGAGCGGCAAGTCGACGGCGCTGCGAACGGTCGTCACAGGCCTGGCGCTGACCCACACTCCGGCCGAGATCCAGATCTACTGCCTCGACTTCGGCGGCGGGCAACTGGCGAGCCTGCGCGACCTGCCACAGGTCGGAGGCGTTGCGGGGCGCCTCGACGTCGCAGCAGTGCGCAGGACCATCGGCGAGGTGGTGACGCTGCTGTCCGAGCGGGAGCAGCGATTCGCCGGGAGCGGGATCGACACGATGGCCACCTACCGCAGGCAGCGCGCCGCCTGGTGCGTCGAGACCGCGGCCGGTGCCACCGCGGGAGGCGATCCGTGGGGCGACGTCTTCCTCGTCGTCGACGGTTGGGCAACCCTTCGCGGGGAGTATGAAGACCTCGAACCGGTCATCACGGATATCGCGACCAGAGGGCTGTCCTACGGCATCCACGTCATCGCGACCGCGTCTCGGTGGATGGATTTCCGCGCCGGCATCAGGGACCTCTTCGGGGCCCGACTCGAGCTCCGCCTCGGCGACCCCAGCGACTCGATGATCTCCCGGAGGGCCGCGGCGAACGTGCCGCAGGCGACCCCTGGCCGCGGTATCACCGCGGAGTCCCTGCACCTGCTGACAGCTCTGCCCCGGCTGTCCTCCGGCGATGGCCCGGACCTGGTCAGGGCCATCGCGACGGCGTGGCAGGGCGAGAGCGCCCCACCGGTCCGGTTGCTGCCGACCTCCGTCGCCTACTCCACGATCGAACATGACCGGGACGACGCCAGCCCGCTGGCCCTGCCGATCGGCCTCGCGGAGGCCAATCTCAAACCGGTCCGGATCGACTTCGCGAGCGAGCCGCACTTCCTGCTGTTCGGTGATGTCGAATGTGGCAAGTCGACCTTTCTCAGAATGCTCGCGACAACGATCGCCAAGCGGTTCACCCCGCAGCAGGCCAGGGTCGTCTTGATCGACTACCGCAGGAGCCTGCTGGACGCGGTCACGACAGAACACCAGATCGGCTATTGCACCGCGGCCGCGCAGACCCAGGAGCTGATCGGTTCGGTCGCCGGGTACATGTCCCGCCGCCTGCCAGGAGTGGAGGTCACCGCAGAGCAACTGCGCACGCGGTCGTGGTGGACCGGACCGGAATGCTTCGTCCTCGTCGACGACTACGACCTGGTCGCGGCGGGACCAGGCAATCCGCTGATACCGCTGCTGGAGTATCTGCCGCAGGCCCGCGACATCGGACTTCACCTGATCATGACTCGCCGCAGTGGTGGAGCCGGCCGGTCCCTGTACGACCCCGTCGTTCAGCGGCTGCGGGAGCTGTCATCACCTGGCATGGTCATGTCCGGGGACAGGGAGGAAGGAGCCCTACTCGGAGCAGTCCGCCCATCGCCCATGCCTGCGGGCAGAGGCTGGCTCGTCACCCGCAGGGAGGGGACCAGGCTGATCCAGCTCGCCGATCTGCCGGCAGCGCAGGCTGCCCCGACCCCACGAGATTGACGAGATCCACGCTCGATCGCTCCATTCACCCCATCCCGGACAGGTGGCGTCACGCTACCTCGGGTGGCGCTCATCCGTTGTGCCCGATGAGAGCCCGCTACCACCCCAGGCCGATCCGCTGGCGGCCGACGCGCGGGCCCAGCGATCGGAGGACGTGCGCCAGGATGAGGAGCATCGGAAGTCTGCACGCGTCGTTCCGGCGGCTGGCCTTGACCGTGGCGATGGCCACGGCAGCGGCCCTCGGCGGAGCCCTCGCAGCCCCCGCCCCGGCCGCAGCGGACTGGGTCCGAGACGACCAGTGGCACCTCACCCAACTCGACGCCCCGACAACCTGGCACTATGCGACAGGAGCCGGAGTGACCGTCGCCGTCGTCGACTCCGGAGTGGACGCGACCCACCCTGACCTGGTTGGCCAGGTGCTTCCAGGAGCCGACTTCGTCGATCCCGCCGCGTCCGACGGACGCCTCGATCCCGTCGGCCACGGAACGACCGTGGCTGCGATGATCGCCGGACGAGCAGACGATCTGAGGGGAGTCACCGGGCTCGCTCCAATGGCCAAGATCCTGCCGGTGCGGGTACTCGACAGCGACAACAAGTACGACGATGCCGGTGTGGTCGCCGAGGGCATCGTCTGGGCGGTCACCCGCGGGGCCTCGATCATCAATCTCTCGCTCGGCGGACCTGCCCGCAGCGACGCGCTGGCCGAGGCGCTGCAGTTCGCCGCAGATCACGAGGTGGTCGTCATCGCCTGCACCGGCAACCGCGGAGGCGGGCAGCAGACTGTCGACCGCGTCTGGTACCCCGCCAGCGAACCGGGCGTCGTCGCCGTCGCTGGTCTTGCTCCATCGCCCCAGGCCGACACCTACACCGGGCCGGAACACGCGAGCACCAGGGGTGGCAGGGGCGCGAGCCGGGGCATCCGGTCGGATCAGAACGCAGAGGCGCTCTGGCCGGGGTCCGTGACCGGCCCGCAGACCGTGCTGACAGCCCCGGCGGCCCATCTGGTGGGAGCGAAGCCAGGAGGGTACTGGCGGGTGCAGGGAACGAGCTTCGCTGCGCCGCTCGTCGCGGCGACAGCGGCCCTGGTGCGCTCCCGCTGGCCGAGTCTGGACGCGGCGAACGTCATCAACCGCCTCATCCGCACCGCCCACGACCTTGGAACGGCCGGCCGGGATGCCCGGTTCGGGTTCGGAGCGATCGACCCTGTCTCGGCACTGATCGCCTCCGTTCCAGAGGTCTCGACGAATCCGCTGGCCGAGGGCGTCCCGGTGCTGTCTGCGGTGTCGGCGTCCCTGCCAGCGGCCAGCCCGGCAGCGGCCGAGGGGCCCCCGGAGGAACCGGCTGCGGCGGCAACCACAGCGGCCACGTTGTCCTGGACGGTGATCGGTGGCGTCCTGTTCACCGTCGTCGCAGCATCCGGCCTGCGCCGCCATCGGCACCCAGCAGCCCGCAGACGGCGTGCCGCTACGCGCAGTACTGGGTCCCCACCGCCTTCGTTGTCGTGATGCCGGCAGCGGCTGTCGCCGCCGCCTCGGTCGCCGTCAGGGCGAAACCGGTCTGGGGATCGTCGACCGCTGCCGCGAAGATGACGCCGAGTACCGCGCCATCCAGCCCGATGAGC
>JAFGOK010000667.1 GCA_016926535.1 Micromonosporaceae bacterium
ACGGAGCCGCTCAGTGACCGGATCCATCTGCACGCCTGCCCATTCGCCGATCTCGCCAGGACCAACCCGACCGTCGTGTGCGGGGTGCACCTCGGGCTGCTCCGCGGGGCGATCGATCGGCTGCGGACACCCCTGACGGTCGCTGCTTTGGAGCCGCTGCCCCATCATGACCGCTGCCTGTTGCGCCTGAGTACCACAGCGGGGTGAGACAGGTCAGGACGGTGTGAGACAACGATCAAAATGCGGCGAGAAAGGGACACGGGCGGTCTGATGGGTGGCGAGCGGTGGCAGTTCTGGATCGACCGTGGTGGCACGTTCACCGATATCGTCGCGCGCCGCCCGGACGGCGCGCTGGTCACGCACAAGCTTCTGTCGCAGTATCCGGAACGCTACCCGGACGCGGCCGTCGCAGGGATCCGTCACCTGCTCGGGCTCGGCCCGGCGGAGCCGATCCCGGCCGACCGGATTGACGTGGTCCGCATGGGGACCACCATCGCGACCAACGCGCTGCTGGAACGCGCGGGGGAACGCACGGTGCTCCTTATCACCAGGGGGTTCGGCGACGCCCTGCGGATCGGGTACCAGAACCGCCCGCGCATCTTCGACCGGCACATCGTGCTGCCGGAGATGCTGTACGAGCGTGTCATCGAGGTGGACGAGCGGGTCGCTGCGGACGGAACGGTGCTGCGCGAGCCGGAGGTTGAGCAGGCCGCGGGCGAGCTGCGTCGGGTGCTGGCCGACGGGGTCAGAGCGGTCGCCGTCGTGTGTATGCACAGCTACATGCATCCAGAGCACGAGCGCCGTCTCGGAGAGCTGGCGCGGGAGATCGGGTTTGCCCAGGTCTCGTGTTCCGGCGAGGTCAGCCCGCTGATGAGGCTGGTGCCGCGGGGAGACACCTGCGTTGTTGACGCCTACTTGTCCCCGGTGATCCGGGAGTACGTCGGGTCGGTCGGGCGGCAACTTGAGGGCGTCCCGCTGCTGTTCATGCAGTCAAACGGAGGGCTGGCAGAGGCGGGCCACTTCCGGGGCAAGGACGCCATCCTGTCCGGGCCGGCCGGTGGGATCGTCGGCATGGTCCGGCTGTCGCGACTGGCGGGATTCGATCGGATCATCGGGTTTGACATGGGCGGCACCTCGACCGACGTGTCGCACTACGCCGGGGAGTACGAGCGGGTGTTCTGCACCCAGGTCGCTGGGGTCCGGTTGCGGGCCCCGATGCTGGCCATCCACACCGTCGCGGCAGGGGGCGGGTCGATCCTCTCCTTTGACGGGGCCCGCTACCGCGTCGGCCCGGAGTCCGCCGGGGCCGACCCTGGTCCTGCCTGCTACCGCAAGGGCGGACCGCTGACGGTCACCGACGCCAACCTTGTGCTCGGCAGGATCCAGCCCGGGTATTTCCCCAGCGTGTTTGGCCCTCAGGGCGATCAGCGGCTCGGGGCGCAGATTTCCTGGCAGCGGTTCGCGGAGCTGGCGGAGCACGTGGGAATGGAAACCGGGATCCGGCGCACGCCGGAGCAGGTCGCCGAGGGCTTCCTGCGGATCGCTGTTGCGAACATGGCCAACGCGGTCAAGCGGATCTCGGTGCAGCAGGGGCATGACATCACCGGATACGTGCTGACGACCTTCGGTGGTGCGGGGGGCCAGCACGCGTGCGCGGTCGCCGACGTGCTGGGGATTGGCACGGTGCTCGTTCCCCCGATGGCCGGCGTGCTCTCCGCTCTCGGTATCGGCCTGGCCGACAGCATCGTGCTGCGGGAGCAGTCGGTCGAGGTGAGGCTGGAGCCCGCGGCCATGCCGCGACTTGAGGCCGCTGCCGGTCAGCTGGCTGCCGCCGCCAGCGCCGAGCTGCGCTCGGAGGGAGTCCCTGACGATCAGATCCGGGTGCGCCCTCGGGTGCACCTGCGCTACGACGGTACCGACACCGTCGTCGTCGTGGAACTGCGCGTGTTCGAGGAGGTCGTCGCGGCGTTCGAGGCCAGCCATCGCAGGCTGTACTCCTTCATGCTGGATCGGCCGCTGATCGCGGAAGCGGTCTCCGTCGAGGCCGTCGGGGCAACGACGCAGCCGGATCTCGCTCGCCTTGAAATGCCCAGCGGCGGGCCGGCGGCGAGCGCTGCGGCGAGCGTGGAGGCCGGCGTGGCGGTCAGCGCTGCGGCGAGCGTGGCGGCGGAGCCGGTCGCGACGGCGGAGCTCCACGTCGGCGGTGCCTGGCGGAAGGTTCCGCTCTACCAGCGGGAGCGTCTGCGGGCAGGTGAGGAGCTTTCCGGCCCGTCCATCGTCGCGGAGGCCAATGCGACCACAGTGGTCGACGAGGGATGGCGGGCAACCGTGACCCAGCACGGGCACCTGCTTCTGCGGCGAGTGCCTGCGGGTCCCGTGATGGGCAGCCTCACGACGGGCAGCGAGGGCGGCCGTTTCGCCGATCCGGTGCTACTGGAGATCTTCAATAACCTCTTCATGTCGATCGCGGAGCAGATGGGCGCCAGGCTGGCCTCGACGGCCCAGTCGGTGAACATCCGGGAGCGGCTGGATTTCTCCTGCGCCCTGTTCGACGCGGAAGGCCAGCTCATCGCCAATGCCCCGCACATCCCGGTCCATCTCGGATCGATGAGTACCTGTGTCCAGGAAGTCATCCGCAGGCGCCGCGAGACGATGCGGCCGGGATGCGTCTACGCGATCAACGATCCCTACCACGGGGGGACGCATCTGCCTGACATCACCGTCATCACCCCGGTGTTCGACGCGCAGGGGGTGGAGATCCTGTTCTTCCTCGCCTCCCGCGGCCACCATGCCGAGATCGGGGGAATCGCCCCGGGATCCATGCCGGCGGGCAGCCGCACCGTCGAGGAGGAGGGGGTGCTGTTCGACAACTGGCCGCTGGTCTCGGACGGGAGGTTTCGCGAGGAGCAGACCCTGCGGCTGCTGACCGGGGCGCGGTACCCCTCCAGGAACCCTGCCGCCAACCTGGCGGACCTGCGGGCGCAGATCGCCGCCAACGCCAAGGGGGCCGAGGAGATCAACAAGATGATCGACCATTTCGGTCTGGCGGTCGTGCTGGCGTACCTGCGGCATGTTCAGGACAACGCGGAGGAGGCGGTCCGGCGCGTCATCGAGACCCTGCCGGAGGGCGAGTGTCGCTATGAGACGGACTCCGGCGCGGTCATCGCAGTGCGGGTGCGGGTCGACCGGGTTTCGCGAAGCGCGACGATCGACTTCACGGGCACCTCGCCGCAGCTGGAGACCAATTTCAACGCCCCGTCCTCCGTCGTGACGGCGGCGGTGCTGTATGTCTTCCGGACGCTGGTTACCGACGAGATCCCCCTCAACGACGGCTGTCTCCGGCCGCTGCGGATCGTCATCCCGGAGGGGTCCATGCTCGCCCCGGTCGCCCCGGCCGCTGTGGTCGCTGGCAACGTCGAGACGTCGCAGTCGATCGTCGGGGCACTGTACGAGGCCCTCGGAGTCCAGGCGGAGGGCTCCGGGACGATGAACAACGTCAGCTTCGGCAATGCCAGGTACCAGTACTACGAGACTGTCGCCTCCGGCTCCGGGGCCGGGGAGGGATTCGACGGCGCGTCTGCGGTGCAGACGCACATGACCAATTCCCGCCTGACCGACCCAGAGGTGCTGGAATCGCGGTTCCCGGTACTGGTGGAGGAATTCGCTCTCCGGCGGGGCAGCGGAGGCGCCGGGCGGTGGCGGGGCGGGGACGGCGTCGTGCGCCGCCTCCGGTTCTGCGAGCCGATGACGGTCAGCACCCTCTCCGGTCATCGGCGGGTCGCGCCGTACGGCCTGGCCGGCGGCTCACCCGGGGCGCTCGGCCAGGCCTACGTCGACCGGGCGGATGGCAGCGTCCTCCATCTGGCCGGATGCGACAGCGTCGAGGTGGGCCCGGGGGACCTCCTGGTGATCGAGACTCCGGGGGGCGGCGGGTATGGCCTGGTGGGGTGATCTGGTGGCGCAGCTCGGTAGATATTTGCGCTATCTAGGTAGCCGCGCTACTGTCTCTCCGTGACCCAGGGACCGACCGAGAACGCCCGCCGCGGTCAATGGTTGCGGAGGGTGCTGGATACCTGCGTGCTCGCCCTTCTCCA
>JAFGOK010000668.1 GCA_016926535.1 Micromonosporaceae bacterium
CTGACCGGATTGCCGAACCGTGCCGGGTTCGGAAACCTCCTCGGGGAGGCCCTCCAGCGGCGCCCACCGACGCCGACCACGGTCGTCATCCTCCGACCGACCAGGACGCAACTCCTCGACAACCTCGGCTCCCAGGACTCTGACAGCGCCATTGCCGAACTCGCCGTACGGATTTCGAGCTGCCTGCGTCCGGACTACCGACTGGCGCGAACTGCGGAATCAACGTTTGCCGCGCTCGTCCCCGATGGGGTCGACGTTGCCACCAGCTTCGTCCGAGACGTCATGCTCGCCGCAGAGGCCCCCGTACGCACCCCCCGGCGCCGGCTCCACCTACCCCTGGCCGCCGGCATCGCGACGGCGACCGACGATCTCGCACAGCCCGTGGCCCTGGGGCCGAATGCCCCGCACGCCCCTTCAGCGCTACTCGTGCAGCAGGCGACCATCGCCTTCAACACCGTCGCGGCCACCCCGGCCGGAATCGCGGTCTTCACCCCGGAAATGCTGCGGGCCCACGCGGCCCGCGTCGACCTCGCCCAAGCCGTCGTCCGGACCCTTCAGGAAAACCCGGAGTCCAGCGTCAACGCCGTCTTCGAACCAGTGGTCGATCTCGCCTCTGGCCGGCTGATCGGCCTGGCGGCCAGAGCGGACTGGCACGACTCCGAGCACGGCGCCCTGACCGCGGGACACCTCGTCGCCCTGGCCAGAGAGGCCGGGCTGACGCAGCGGGTCGACACGGTCGTCCTCCGCCGGGCAATTGAGGCCTTCAGCGCTTGGGCGAGGCAATGGCCGGACCTGTGCCAGCACCTGTGGGTGACCATCTGCGCCGAGGCGCTCGCCCAACCAGCCTTCCCCGATACCCTGCAACGGTTGCTCGATGAGAGTGGCACGCCACGCGGGACCCTGATCCTCGACCCCATCGACTCTGCGGAGATCATCAACGGTCAAATACTGCGGCAATCCCTGCCGCGACTCCGCGAGGCGGGGGTGCGAATCGCGGCGAGCGACGCGATGGCCCTAGCGGACCACTCGATCGCGGCAGATCCCAGTGGCATGGCCGACTGCTTCGACATCTCGCCAGTCCTGGTCGACCGGTGCGTCGACGACCTGCGCGCCCGCCATCTCGTGCAGGCGACCGTCGAGTTCGCCACCACCGTCGACGCCGCGACCTCTGCCCGGCAGGTCGGAACGGTCGATCAGCACGAAGAGTTGCGCCAGCTGGGATGTACCTTCGCGAGGGGCCCGCTCTACGGCCTTCCCGCCCCGCACGACGCGACCCAGGAACTCATCTGTTCCGCGGCGGCCGGGGCATGGCTGACCCCGGTTGGCCAGGAGGCGCAGCGGCGACGCTCCTCCCGGGCCTGGACAGAGCTGCGTCGGGTCATCAACGACCTTCCCATCGCCGCCTTCGCGTGCAACATGGACGGGATCCTCATCCTCGCGGAGGGGGCACTCCTCGATCAGCTCGGCGTCACCGACGTCCTCGACCAGCCGCTGGCCAAGCTGTTCTCCGAACCGCTGGAGGGCCGCATGACAGCGGACCCGTGGCTGGAGCAGCCGGTGCGGCAGGCACTGAGCGGCGCCCCGACCGTCAGCACCGTCTCAGTGAGGGAGCGCTGGCTCCAGGTCCACCTCACCCCGCAGCGCAACGCCGATCACATCGTCACGGGCGCGCTCGGGGTAGCGATCGACGTAACCCACCGGATCCAGGCGGAGCAGGCGCTGCGGGTCAGCGAGGCCCGATTCCGGGAGGTCTTCACCCAGGCCCAGGTCGGGATGGTGATCCTCGATTCAGAGGGTCAGGTCGGTCAGGTCAACCCAGCGTTCGCGCGCATGCTGGGGTACACCCCGGAGGAGCTGACCGGCCGACTCGTCACCGACCTCTGGCACGAGGAGACGCCGGCCGACTCCCTGGAGCAGTACCGGAACCTCCAGGCCGGCCGGTCCGCCGGATACCTGGCGGAGCGCGCCTACCGCCATCGGGACGGGTCACCGGTGTGGACCCGGGTGACCGTCGGGTTGCTGGCCGACGCCAGCCTGCCCGGAACGGTCCTCGGCATCGTCGAGGATCTGCGGCAGGTCAAGCAGCTCGAAATCGAGCTGCGCCACGCGCAGAAGCTCAGGGCAGTCGGCATGCTGGCCGCCGGCATCGCCCACGAAATCAACACTCCGATCCAGTTCATCGGAGACAACATCAACTTCATGGCGGACGCCTTTGGGCAGATCACCCGAGTCCTGACCGCGACCCACCGGTTCGTTCCGGCCAGCAACGAGCCCAGAGCCCAGGAACTCGCGGAGATCACAGAAGCCGTCGACCTGCCCTGGCTCCTGGAGGAGGTGCCCGAGGCGGCCCGGCAGAGCCTCGACGGGGTGGCGAGGGTCGCGACGATCGTCAAAGCGATGCGCAACTTCGGCCACCCGGACCAGCGAAAGCCGACCCCGATCGATATCAACGCCGCCATCCGGGACACGTCCACGATCGCGCGCAACGAACACAAATACGTCGCAGACCTTCATCTGGACCTCTCGCCGATCCCCGCCGTTCTCGGATACCCGTCAGAGTTCCATCAGGTCATGCTGAACCTCATCGTCAACGCCGCTCACGCGGTCTCGGAGCTCCCCGAAACCCCAGACCGGGCAGGGAAGGACGACAGCACGCCCCAGCGAGGCAACATCCACGTCCGGACCTGGGCGGACAAGACAATGGCGCACATCTCCGTCACCGATGACGGGTGCGGAATGACCCCGGAAACCAAGGAGCACATTTTCGATCCATTCTTTACGACGAAAACCGTCGGCCAGGGGACCGGGCAGGGTCTGACCATCGTCTACAACGTCGTCGTGGAAAAACACCACGGCAGCATTGAGGTCGAAAGTACCCCGGGAAAGGGGACGGTCGTCACGATCCATCTGCCGCTGTCGCCGAGGCCGGACGGGGCAACCGAACCATCGGCCGGACAGTGAGTTGTCCGGTGAGTTGTCCGGTGAGGAGGTCGCCGCAGTGACTCGGCTCAGGCGAGCCATGACCTTCGGGGCGGTACTGGCGGCCTCCCTGGTCGTCTCGGTACTCCTGTGGATCGATCACGCCCAGGACGAGCGGCTCCGGATGGGCAACATGGTCCTGTCCGCAGTGGTCGTCCTCGCCATCGCCCTGCTCCAGCTCATGATGGCGCACGAGCGGGCCCGCCTCGCCCACCTGCTCGACCAGGTGCTCGATGACAACGAGCGTCTGCTGACCACCGACGACCTCACCGGGCTGCGCAACCGTCGCCACTTCTTCCAGATCCTGGAGCGGGAGGCCACGGAGCATCTCATGACCGGCCAGCCGATGGCCGTGATTGTCATTGACCTCGATCACTTCAAGACCATCAACAAGGACCACGGCAGAGCAGTCGGCGATCTCGTCCTCTCCGAGATCGGCCACACCATCCGGAGGGCGGCCAGGGCCAGGGACATCATGGCCCGGCTTGAGGGCGACACCTTCGTCTGCCTGCTCACTGCCATCACCGAGGACACTGCGGTCGGTATCGGCGAGCGCCTCCGGGAAGGCATCCGACACACCAAGATCACGATTGCCTCGGGAGGGCGAATTCCGGTCACCGCGTCGATCGGGGTCGCCGCCGTGACAGGACGGGCGGAGGTCGACCTCGACCGCCTGCTCGACAGGGCAACCCGAGCCATGTCCAAGGCTCGGGAGTTCGGCATGGACCGGGTCGTCTGCGCCAGGCTGCCGGTGCAGGGGTATCCGACGAGAGCCGTCTACGACGCCATCGAGGCCGGCAAACGGCAACCGCTCGACGACGACCCCAGCTGACCCCACTGGCGAACGCCTCCCCAGCGCTTCCTGTTGCCACTACCCGGCCTGCTGCACCCCGGGTTTCCCCCAGAACCGATCACAGAAGTGCTCCTGCTTGAGCCGGAGCAGGGCAAGGAGGGCCGCCTTGCCCTGGAGATCCAGCGCGGCGTCGATCGCCGTGACGCGAGGCAGCCCCTGGAGGAGATCACGGGTGAGGTAGACGAAGGGCCGGGCAGCCATCTCCCCAACCACCGCATCGACGCGAGAGCGCAGCGGGCCGACCACCAGCCTGAACGCTGCGGTGCCCAGTTCCACCACAGCGCGGGTGACCTCCAGGCGGGAGGCTGCTGGATACCGGTTGTGGGCCAGCGGGGCCAGCTCCCGGACGCGGGCCACCGGCAGGTCTGGGAGCCGCCGCAGGTCTGGGAGCAGGTCGTGTGCCCTGACCGTGTGGACCCGCTCCACCGAGAACAGCTGGCGGCCAGGTGTGCGGAGGGTACATCCAGCCGGTGCTGGCAACGTCGTGAAGGCCGTGTGGCACAGGATCTCGCCGGTCCTGGGGACTCCGGCCAGCAGATGGAGATCTTCCGCTGCCTCAGCTGACAAGGCGATGCTGGTCTGGTTGGCCACACTGGCCTGGTTGGCGCTACCGGCCGGGCTGGCCTGGCCGATCCGGTTGAGGCTGGCCAACTCGTCTGGGCGCAGCCCGGAGGCGGGGAGGACGACCACGGTGATTCCATGCCGTTCCGGTTGGACGTAGATGGCGCCGGGCGGAGGGGTCCGCAGCAGCCGGGACATCCGGACCAGGGGGGCAGTCTCGGTGGGGTGCTGAATTGGC
>JAFGOK010000134.1 GCA_016926535.1 Micromonosporaceae bacterium
GCTCCGTCGGGCCTTCTCCGTCCAGGGGACATCTGAGTGATCGAGTTCGGATGCTCACTTGGTTGTCAGATGTTCGGTGGAATCTCGGCGCGGAACGGTCAGCTGTCGATGGCATGAATATGCGAGTGCAGTAGGAGTTGAGGGTGGAATGTGACGCCATATCAAAAGCGGATGTGGTTTCCCTGAAGGTCTCATGTGGGATGTCGAAAAGAATGACGACTAGCGGAGGAGGTGACGGACGGGGTGTGCGAGTCGCCGGGCTATTGGTTCGGCACGCTTGATCCAATTCCGCCTCGCCTTCTTGGCGCGCTGTTCTGGTCTCGCGTGACGAGTGCCCCGGTTACACGTTGTATGGATTGGGCCGGGTCGCGTCAATCTGCCGATCAATTCTCTCAACGTCACTGCGTGTTACAGGATCGAGCCGAAATGCCGTTAGTGACGCAGCGCGACCCAAATACTACGAGAATGGCGTTGCGCTCCGTTACTGTGACGGGGCTACTCTGTCCAAGGTACGCACGGGGCGTGCCGACCCAACTGACCGAGAACGAGAACTCACCGTGACGAGTGCGCTGACACTGCCAGAGAGCAGGACGCTGACGTCATCCTGGCCCGAGATGCTGCCAGGGGCGGATCCATTGCCCGGTCAACTCGACCGGTGGCTTGTTGCGCGCGGAGCCGAACTTGTTGCGATTCGGCGTCACCTTCACGCGCATCCGGAGCTTTCCGGGCAGGAATTCGAGACCGCCGCGATGGTCGCCCGCACGCTGGTCGAGGCTGGCCTGTCGCCGCGAATGTTGCCGCGGGGCAATGGGGTCATTTGCGATATTGGTTCAGGCGACCGGGTGATCGCACTTCGTGCGGATCTCGACGCTTTGCCGCTGCCCGATACCAAGGATGTCCCGTATCGATCTACGGTCGACAACGTATGCCATGCCTGCGGTCACGACGTACATACGACGATCTTGCTCGGGGTTGGGCTGGCATTGGCCCAGCTCGCCGAGACCGACGGTCTGCCAGGCCGGGTTCGGCTGCTGTTCCAGCCTGCGGAGGAGACGATGCCCTCCGGCGCGCCGGAGGTCATCGCGGCGGGTGGCCTGAAGGACGTCTCGGTGGTCTTCGCACTGCACTGTGCCCCGCTGCTGCCGGTCGGTCTGGTCGGGGTGCGGTCTGGCCCGTTCACGGCCGCCGCAGACCGGCTCGAGGTCCGTTTGACCGGCAAAGGTGGGCATACCGCCCGCCCGCACCTGACCGCTGACCTGGTCTACGCCCTCGGCCGGGTCATCGTCGGCATGCCGGCCCTGCTGAACAGACGAGTTGATCCCCTTGCCGGGATGTCGATGGTGTGGGGCGCCGTGCGCGCTGGCGAGGCCGCGAATGCCATCCCCAACGAGGCGACTGCCAGGGGAACGGTTCGCACCCTGAACCGGGAAGCATGGCAGGGAGCTCCTGAGCTGATCACCGAGCTGGTCAACGCCGCAGCGGAGGGAACGGGCGCGAACGTCGAAGTCATCTACACCAGGGGGGTTCCCCCGGTCGTCAACGATCGGCTGGCGACAGCCGTGATCGCGGGGGCCGCCGGCGCAGCCCTCGGCGCGGACCGGGTGGTCGAGGCTGAGATCAGCATGGGCGGAGAAGACTTCGCCTACTACCTGGAGCATGTCCCCGGCGCGATGGTGCGGCTGGGAGTCGGTGTTCCCGGGGCGACCGAGAAGGTCGACATCCACCAGTCAGCCTTCGATATCGATGAGCGGGCGATCGGGTACGGCGTCCGCGTCATGGTGCACACCGCCCTCGCCGCGCTGTCCGCTGGGACCTTCTGACCCAGCCGTCCAGCGCGGCGTGGCGAGCGGTTGATCACATCGGAGGTACCGGCGATGAGGGCGGGCCCTTGCGGCGGATCCGCCGCACGACCCTGATCAGCAGGTACGCGGGGACTCCGATGACCAGGAGCCAGGGCAGCAGCGCCCCGATGATGGTCAGCAGGATGACCACAGAGGCGACAAATGCCTGCCAACCGGCCTTCAGCCCCGCGATGAAGCCGATCGTCTCGTCATCGTCTTCTTCGACCGCCGCATCCGGCCCGAGCAGCACCACGGTGATCGTGGAGAGGGCGGTGAGGTCCGCGAGCTTATTCTTACGCTGGAGCAGGGAATTCAGGTTGGCTTCCCGCCGGGACAGTTCGGACTCCAGCGACACGATCTCGCTGATGGTCTCCGCCCGGGCGAGTAGCGCCCGAATGCGGTCGACGCTGGCCTGGGCGATCTCGATTCTGGCATCGAGGTCGACCACCTGATCTGTGACGTCCTCTGCGGTGATGTCGCGGCGTTCCTCCTCGCCGAGCGCGCCGGGAAGTGCGTTGAGCACCTCGGTGAACCGCTGGGCGGGGATGCGCAGGCTCAGCGTCGCCTGAGACCTGCGCTCGTCAATCGTGCGTTCGTCGCTGCCGATGACGCCGCCAGCGCCGGTCGCGATGGCCATGGCCTTCGTCGCGGCCTCGTTGACGTTGGGGACCCGAATGGTAATGGAACCGGTGTAGATGATCGACCGTTGCGTGGTCGGAACATCGGCCGGTGCTTCGGCCGGTGCTTCGGCTTGCGCTGTCGCCTGCCCGGGTTGATCGGCCTCCTGCGTCAACTGCTCTGGGGCCACCGGCTGCTCGGCTGCCGCGCCTTTGTCCTGGCCACTGGCCGCGTCCGATCGAGTGTCCTCGTTGGCGGAACATCCGGCCGTGCCCAGGGCGATGGCGGAGCTGAGCAGCAGCGCAGCCCACGCCATGCGTCGTGCGTTCGTGTGCCCCATCGTTCCCTCCACGGGTAGGGTGCCCATTGGGCATCGGTGCTGTGCTGAGACTCCTGATGGGACGCCAAGCCGATCTGGTCGGTTCCCCGGGCGAGGTCACGATTTGAGCGGTCAGCCGACGGTGAGGGGGCGGTATTCGTGCGGATACGCAGGTTCTCGCATTCGTGCGTTCGAGTGGAGGAGTCGGGCGCTGTCCTGGTGATCGACCCGGGCACGTGGTCGGAGGTAGCGGCTGTCGACGGCGCTGACGCGATTCTGATCACCCACGAGCATCCTGATCACCTTGACGTCGCGAAGATTGCCGATGCGCTGAGCAAGCGCCCAGAGTGCACAGTGCACGCCCATCCCGCGGTCGCCGGTCAGCTGGCGGAGTTCGGCACCGCGGTCCACGAAATCGTGCCGGGGGGCAGTTGCACGGCGGCTGGCTTCGCCATCCGGGCCTGCGGTGGGCTGCACGCGGAGATCCACCCGGAGCTGCCAAGAGTGGCGAATCTGGGCTTCTTCATCGAACCTGGCGGGATCTACCACCCGGGCGATTCCTTCGACCTTCCTGAGGGCGTCGAGGTCGCGACCCTGTTCGTTCCCGTTGCCGGCACGTGGCTCAGGATGACCGACTGCGTGGATTTCGTCCGCAGGGCCCGTCCCAAGCGAGCGTTCCCGCTCCACGACGCGCTGCTCAGCGAGGCGGGAAATACCATCGTTACCGGCAATATGCGTCGATTGTGTCCCCAGTACGAGCGCCTCGTTCC
>JAFGOK010000669.1 GCA_016926535.1 Micromonosporaceae bacterium
TCCCAACCCCGGTGTACCACTCCGTCGAATCCTGCCTGGCCGCAATCAACGGATTCCCGGCATCCCCCATCGACGACCCCCCATGACAGTGTCCCCGGACAGTACCAAGACGAGGCAGCAGGCGAGGACCCCCAACCCAGAGCAGGTCCGCTCAGGTCAGCGAACCACGAGCAGTCAGGTGCGATTGCCGGTCGTGAGCGCCTATCGTCGGGTGCGGGCGCCTATTGCCGGGTGTGACCGCCTATTGCCGGGGCGCTGGGCCCGTGGAGGCGCGAACCACCAGTTCCGGGCGGAACATGTATTCCGACCGGGGCGCCGGGTCGTGCGAGATCTCGTCGATGAGGGCCCGGACCGCCGCGATGGACATGGCACGTACTGGCTGGCGGACGGTGGTCAGCGGGGGATCGGTGAACGCCATCAGGGCGGAGTCGTCGTAGCCGACGATCGAGAGGTCCTCCGGGACACGCAGGCCGCGGGACCGGGCCGCCCGGATGGCGCCGAGCGCCATGAGGTCCGATCCGCACACGATGGCGGTGACCGCCGGATCCCGATTCAGTAGCCGGGACGCTGCCGCGTCACCGCCCTCGACCCCGAACAGTGACAGCTCAATGAGCGCATCGAGGTCCTCCTCGGCCGTGCCGAGGACGTCCCGCATGGTCGCCCGGTAGCCGGCGATCTTGCGCTGGACCGGAAGGTACCGCGACGGGCCGCTGATCAGGCCGATCCTGCGGTGGCCCAGCGCTGCCAGGTGCCGCACGGCCAGCTCCCCGGCGGCCCGGTCGTTGCAGGAGACGAACGGTGCCTCGACGTTGTCGACGTACCCGTTGATCAGCACGATCGGCAGCGGGCGGGACAGCAGCTTGCGGTAGCGGTCCGGATCGGCGTTGGTGTCCGCGTGCAGGCCGGAGACGAAGACGATGCCGGCGACCTGCCGGTCGAGCAGCAGCTCGACGTACTCGTCCTCGGTGATGCCGCCGTAGGTCTGGGTGCACAGCACCGGGGTGAACCCCCGCTGGGCCAGGGAGGACTCGATGACCTGCGCGAACAGCGGGAAGATCGGATTGTCCAGTTCCGGGACGACCAGCCCGACCAGCCCGGCGCTGCGCTTGCGTAGCCGCTCCGGGCGCTCGTAGCCGAGGACGTCGAGTGCGGTCAGCACGGCCTGCCTGGTGTCCTGGCTTACCCCAGCCTTGTCGTTCAGGACCCGGGAGACGGTGGCCTCGCTGACCCCGGCCTGGCGCGCGATGTCCGAAAGACGCGCGCGAGACGACCTAGCCCTGGCAGCGGCGCTCGGCGCTCCGGCTGAGGACTCGGTGGGGACGCCGGCCTGTGGTGGGCCGGACGACGCAGAGTCGGCGATCGGCATGCCCGCACTGTAGACCATCTCGGATGTTCTTGCGAAAGACCCTTGCAAGGTCTTTCATCAAGCGCAACTACTTGCTAACGTGCCCGACACGACGCAGTCCTCGCCGGTCGTTGCGGCCGGAGGGGGCACGGTAGCGGCGCGCTGTGACTACACGTGGCGCTGCCAGGGGTCGTGACACCAGCCCTCCTGGGCGGGCGGCCCGAACCATCCAGCCAACCGTCCGCCGACCGAACCGAACAGGAGACCCCCATGCGCATCCGTACCGCGGGTGTGACCGCCGCTTTCGCGCTGACGCTGCTTGCGTCGGCCTGCGGCGGAAACGACGACACCTCAACCGACGCGTCGGCCAAGGACAGCGCCCAGGCCGGCGGAACACTTACCATCTGGGCAGACGACAAGCGCACCGCAGCTCTGAAGCCGTTTGCTGAAAAATTCGGCAAGGAAAACGGGATCACCGTCGAGGTGCAGGCGGTTTCCAAGGACCTGCAATCCAACTTCGTGACCGCCTCCCAGTCTGGCAAGGCCCCCGACATCGTCGTCGGCGCCCACGACTGGATCGGCAATCTGGTGCAGAATGGGGCCATCGACCCGGTCCAGCTGTCGAGCACCCAGAAGTCCTCGCTGGCCGACATCGCGCTCAAGGGCGTGACCTACAACGGCCAGATCTACGGGGTCCCGTACGCTATCGAGAATCTTGCCCTGATCCGCAACACCGACCTGGCCCCGACCGCGCCGGCGACCATCGAGGACCTGGTCTCCTCGGGCAAGAAACTCAAGGCGAGCGGCAAGACCAGCGAGATCATGTCCCTCCAGGTCGGCGAGAACGGCGACGCCTACCACATCTACCCGCTGTACACCTCGGCTGGCGGCAGCCTCTTCGGGGTCAAGGACAACGGCGACTACGACGCCAAGGACCTCGGGGTCGCGAAGACGGAGGCGACAGCCGCCTTCGAGAAGATCGCCAAGCTCGGGGAGAAGGGCGAGGGCGCGCTGAAGCGGTCCATCACCGGCGACAACGCCATCGCGACCTTCACGAGCAAGAAGGCCGCCTACCTGGTCTCCGGCCCGTGGGCGCTGACGGACATCAAGGCGGCCGGCATCAAGTACGAGGTCACCCCGGTGCCCGGCTTCGCGGGCGGCAAGGCGGCCCAGCCGTTCATTGGGGTCCAGGCCTTCTACGTCGCCAGCAAGGGCACGAACAAGGTCGCCGCGCAGGAATTCGTCACCAACTACGTCACCCAGGTCGATCTGGCCAAGGCGCTGTACACCGCAGAGCCCCGGCCGCCGGCGCTGACCAAGGCCCTCGAAGAGGTCTCCGCGACCGACGCGGACGCCAAGGCGTTCATGGAGGCTGGCAAGAACGGCGCGATCCTCCCAGCCATCCCCGAGATGTCGGCGATCTGGGACCCGTTCGGCAAGGCGGAGGCCGCGGTGATCGGCGGGGCTGACCCTGCGACGGCGATCCCGGCGGCGGCCAAGGCGATCAGCGACGCGATCAACAAGTGACATGAGCAAGCGGGATTCGGGGGCCGTGGAGACACGGCCCCCGCGGCCGGAGGCCGCGTCAACGCATCATCGCAGGTCGACCTCGTCCCGAAAGTCCCCGAGGTCGTCGGTCGGATCAACGATCGTCGCCGACAGCAGCACGACGACGCTCGGCCTGATCGTGAAGATCCTGGCGCTCAGCATGGTTACCGCCGTCGCTATCTGGGCCGCGTTCCCGCTCATCGATGCCAAGGCGTGGGGCTGGCTCGCGGGTGAGGCCGTGATCGTCGCCTCGGTCTTCTTCGTCTACCTTCGCCGGCCGCTGCCGATGAAGTACCTGCTGCCAGGCACCCTGTTCCTGCTCGCCTTCCAGGTCGCCCCGGTGATCTACACGGTAAGTACGGCCTTCACCAACTTCGGCGATGGTCACCGCGGGACGAAGCAGGAGGCCATCACCTCCATCCAGACCGGGTCCGTCAAGCAGGTCGAGGGATCGACCGAGTACACGCTGGCAGTCGCGACCAGGGACTCCGGAGAGCTGGTCTTCCTGCTGACCGACCCGGACGGTCAGGCCTTCGTCGGCGACGCCGACGGCCTGCGGAAACTGGGCGGCGCGACCGTCGACGGCGGCCGGGTCACCGCGGCCTCCGGGTACACCCTGCTCAAGCTCGGGCAGCTCAGCGCCCGGAACCAGGAGATCGGCGACCTCAAGGTCCCGACCGACAACGGGGCGATCATCGCCTCTGGGGTCACCCAGGCCTTCGAGGCCAAGGCCACCCGGCACTACGATCCGGCGTGCGACTGCGTCATCGACGTCGAAACGGGCACCCAGTGGGTGGCCGACGCCGAGACAGGGTCCTTCGTTGACGCCAGCGGGGAGCGCCTGCCCCAGGGGTGGAAGGTCAACGTCGGTTTTGACAACCTGGTGTCCGTTGCCACCGATCCGCATATCTCGGGACCATTCGTGCGGACCCTGATCTGGAACCTCGGCTTCGCCCTGGCCTCCACCCTCGGAACCTTCGCCATTGGCCTGCTCTGCGCGCTGGCGATGCACTCCGACCGGGTACGGGGGCAGAAGATCTACCGGGCCCTGCTCATCCTGCCGTACGCCATGCCGAGCTTCGCGATGCTGTTGGTTTGGCGGGACATGTTCAACGCCGACTTTGGTCTGATCAACCGCATGCTGTCCCTGCACGTCGACTGGTTCGGCGGGCCGTGGACCGCTCGGGCCGCCGCGATCGCGGTGCAACTGTGGCTGGGATTCCCCTACATGTTCCTGGTCTCCACCGGGGCGTTGCAGGCGATCCCCAAGGAGATGACCGAGGCGTCGCAGGTGGACGGGGCAACCGTGTGGCAGGCGTTCCGGCAGGTCACCCTGCCGCTGCTGCTCGTGGCGCTCTCCCCGCTGCTCATCTCCTCGTTCTCGTTCAATTTCAACAACTTCAACGCGATCTACCTGACGACGGAGGGGGCGCCGTTCCCCGCGGACAACACCTCGGTCGGCGCGACGGACCTGCTGATCACGTACACCTACCGGCTGGCCTTCGGCGGGGCAGGGGCGGAGTACGGCTTTGCCGCCGCGGTCTCCATCTACATCTTCACGATCGTCGCCGTGATCTCGGCGATCAGCTTCCGGCGCACCCGCCATCAGGAGGAGGTGTACTCGTGAAACGCTGGTTCATGAGGGTCGGCTGGCGGCATCTGGTCGGGCTGGGGGCGGTGGCCTTCTCGCTGTTCCCGATCGTGTTCGTCATCTCCGCTGCCCTTAACCCCCTGGGGACACTCTCGTCGACGGAGCTCCTCCCGACCGGGGCGACGTTCCGGAACGCCGCCCAACTGTTTGAGAAGACCGAGTTCGGCCACTGGTACCTCAACTCGATCGTCATCGCAGGGACGGCCTCGGTGGCGTCGATGTTCCTGTCACTGCTGGCGGCCTATGCCTTCAGCCGGATGCGGTTCGCCGGCCGCCGCGTCGGCCTGCTCGCCCTGCTGCTGATCCAGATGTTCCCCCAGTTCCTGCTGATCGTGACGATCTTTTTGATTTTCACTGATATCAGCGACTTCTGGCCCAGCGTCGGGTTCAACACCTGGTGGGGCCTGGTCCTGCTCTACCTCGGGGGCGCGCTCGGGGTGAACACCTGGCTGATGAAGGGGTTCCTGGACACGGTGCCCAAGGAGCTGGACGAGTCGGCCCGGATGGATGGCGCCTCCCACGTGCAGGTGTTCTTCCGGATCGTCCTGCCCCTGGTCACGCCGATTCTCGCCGTCGTCGGGCTGCTGGCCTTCATCGGAACGATCAACGAGTTCCTCATGGCGAACGTGTTCCTGAAGGATCCGCAGTCCAAGACCCTCGCCGTCGGGCTTTACGGCCTGGTCGCCGGTGAGCGCAACAACAACTTCGGTCTGTTCTGCGTCGGCTCGCTCCTGACCGCCATTCCGACCGTTGCCCTGTTCCAGTTCCTGCAACGCTATATCGTCTCCGGCCTGACCTCCGGGGCTGTGAAGGGGTGAATCCGCCCATGCATCCGCACCACGACGGATCGGCGTTCCACGTCAGTGATCTCGCACCGAAGCTCGGCGATCGGGTCACGGTGTGGTTGCGGGCACCTGAAGACGTGCGCGGGGTCTTCGTCCGGTACACGCTGGACGGAGAGCCCGCGTACGCCGAGGCCACCCTCGACAGGGCGCGGACGGCGACCTGCCCGGGTGAGCGCTGGTGGCGGGCTGGGGTGCCCATGCGCAACCCGGTGATGCACTACCGGTTCCTCCTGTCCGGCCCGACCGGCGCCTCGTGGTTCAACGCCCTCGGCCTCGCCGATCACGACGTGCCGGACAGCTACGACTTCCGCCTGATCGCCCACGACCCACCTCCGGGCTGGGCCAGGGACGCCATCATCTACCAGATCTTTCCCGACCGGTTCGCGCGGTCGGCGGCAGGGGCGGGGCGGCCGGTGCCGGACTGGGCCATCGCCTGCGACTGGGACAGCACCCCGGTCTGCGGCAGCGGGCCCTCGACGGTCAACCAGTTCTACGGCGGGGACCTCGACGGCATCGTCGAGCGGCTGGACCACATCGGCTCCCTCGGGGCCACTGCGGTCTACCTGACCCCGATCTTCCCGGCGCCGTCGAATCACCGGTACAACGCCGCCTCGTTCGACATGATCGACCCGCTACTCGGGGGGGAGGCGGCCCTCGGCCGGCTCTCCGAAGCTCTGACCGCACGAGGCATGCGGTTGATCGGGGACCTCACCACCAACCACTGCGGCAGCACGCACCCCTGGCTGGGCGAGGCGATTGCCGCTGGCGATGGTTCCCCGGAACGGGGAGTGTTCTACTTCGACGCCGAGGGGACCTGCGAGTCCTGGCTGGGCCACCGGACGCTGCCAAAACTCAACTGGAACAGCCCGCTGCTGCGGTCGCGGTTTCTGGACGGTCCCGATTCGATCGTCGCGCGATGGCTGCGGTACTTCAGCGCCTGGCGGGTCGATGTCGCCAACATGACCGGCCGGCGGGCGTCGGATGACCTGACCCGGGAGATCGCCCGCCTCGTGCGCCGGGCCGCCGTCACCGCTCGCCCGGATGCCCTGGTCATCGCCGAGCACAACCACGACGCCAGCCCTGACCTCGACGCGGGCGGCTGGCACGGCACGATGAACTACGCCGGCTTCACCCGGCCGGTCTGGACGTGGCTGCGGTGCGAGGACCTCGATCTGCCGGACTTCCTCGGGGTGCCGGATCCGGTGCCGTACCGCACCGGAGCCCAGGCTGCCACGACGATGCGGGCCTTCGGCGGCCTCGTCTCCTGGCAGACCCTGACCACCTCCTGGAACATCATCAGCTCGCACGACACTGCGCGGATCCGCACCGTCGTCGGCGAGGCCGATCGGGTCGAACTCGCCGTGGGCCTGATGATGACGTATCCGGGGACCCCGATGCTGTTCGCAGGGGACGAGTTGGGGCTGACCGGAGTCAACGGGGAGGACTCGCGGACCCCCATGCCGTGGACCAGGACCGGCACCTGGGACCAGCGGACCCTGGGCGATGTCCGCCGGCTGGTCGCCCTGCGTAACGCCCACCCGGCGCTGCGCTCCGGCGGCCTGCGCTGGGTGTACGCAGGGGACGACGTGCTGGCCTTCCTGCGGGAGAGCCAGGAGGAGACCCTGCTGGTGTGCGCACGCAGGGCAGCGGGCGAGCCTGTCGCCCTGGCAGGGCTTACCCTGCCAGGGCGACAGGCCGACAACCTTCACGGCGGGGCCGCGCTGACCGCAGCCAGCGGTGCGGTGCTGCTGCCGGGAGACGGCCCGACCTTCCAGGTCTGGCGGCTGTGACGCCCTTGCCCGCAGGCCGGTCCTAGCCCGCAGGCCGGCTCTGGCCCGTAGGCCGGCTCTAGCCCGCGGGCCGGCGCCGGGGATGGCGGGTGATCCGGAACCCGACGACCCCGGCGATCGCCGCGAGGAGTCCACCCAGGATGGTCCAGACCCAGCGGGTCGAGGCCTCCGGCCACCAGCCAGAGGCGTCGGGCAGGTCGGGCAACCAGTCTCCGTCACTCGCCGTCGCGGAGGCGGAGGCTGACGGGGCGGTCGTGGCCACCGTCCGGCCCGCCTGCTGCGCCGGGTTGAGCGGCGCTGCGAGCGCGCCGCCCTCAGGGACGGGATCGTCGTCCTCAGCGGCCGTGACCCGCAAGGTCATGCCGATGGTCAGGCCGAGATCCTCCTCGGGAAGATCCATTGCGGACAGCCGGACGTAGTACAGGCCGGGCAGCGGGTCGCCCGACCACGGCTCAGCCCAGGCCCTGACCTGCCGGAGCGTGCACCCGAGCGTCAGGCTGGCCTCGGTCGTCGGGGCCGTGGGCGCCTGCGCCCCGGCCGTGCATGCCTGGCGCCGCCGCAGCCCGTCGAAGACCTCGACGGTCCAGGTCTGGGCGCCGTGCCGGCTTCCAGCGGGAGGTAGCGTCACCGTGGCCGTGACGTCGGGGGTCTGGCCGGCCGTCGCCTCGAATGCCCAGTACAGATAGTCGCCGGTGGATCCGGAGAGCTCCACCGGTTGCCCCAGGTCGATGGTGGCCGCGGTCAGGAAGGAAGTCCCCGCGATGGTCACCGTTTCCCCGCTCGTTGAGGGGGAGGGCGAGGCCGGCGCGGCACTCGCCGCAGGCTGGAACAGCGAGATTCCGAGCACCGAGCCGACGGTGACGACTCCGAGGGACGCCGGGATGGTGCGAAGCAGGCGA
>JAFGOK010000670.1 GCA_016926535.1 Micromonosporaceae bacterium
CTCCGGCTATCGTGCCTACAGCGTCAAAGCGCTCAGCGAACTGCCGTTGCAGTACAACCACGACGACTTCGACTTCGACACGCAGATAATTATTCAGCTCCTCCATGCTGGAAAGCGGATCAAAGAAATCCCGATCCCGACGTACTACGGCGACGAAATCTGCTACGTCAACGGCTTGCGGTACGCGAAAGACGTTATCAAGGATGTTTTGGTCTACCGCCTGGCCAGAAAGGGCCTCGGAGCCCCGGCCTGGGTGACCCATCACAGTGAGTACGTCTTCAAAGACAGCGACGGTTCGTCCCACTCCGCCATCATTGATATGCTTCCGGACCATCCCCCTTGCCGAATCCTGGATGTCGGATGTTCCGGAGGTCTTCTTGCGGAACGCATCCGGCGTCATGGCCACTGGGTCACCGGAATCGACGTGGTTAAGATTCCTGGAGTGAGGGATCGCACTGATGAGTTCCATCTGGTCGACTTGACAAAAAGCATTCCCGAACAGGTAGGAAGAAATTTCGACTTCATCATCGCGGGTGATATCATCGAACATTTGCCAGAGCCTGCACATGCGCTTCGGAATCTGGCGAGGCTTCTGCGACCTGGCGGTCAGATCCTGCTGTCTGTCCCCAATTTCGGGCATTGGTATCCGCGTTTCCGCACGGCGACTGGGCTCTTCGGCTACGATAGAAGAGGAATTCTCGACAATTCCCATCTCAGGTTTTTCACGCGGGCGACGCTACGGCGCATGATCAAAGGATCCGGCTTCGACATCCTCGAGGAACGAACGACCGGCCTGCCCATCGGATCCGTCGCTCAGAAACCTGGAAGTCATCGGTGGGCGGTCCGACAGCTAGACCGGCTGCTCGTACGAATCCGACCGACCCTTTTCGCGTACCAATTCGTTGTCCGCCTGACCCAACACGCGATGGAGGCCGTCGTTGTCGAAAGTGATTGAGCGACCCAACGACGAACTCGACCTCGCCAGCGGCAGCCAATCCCCACGGAGGGTCCAGGTGTCAGGTACGAATCTATTGTTGCTTCTATTCGCCGTCGCAGCAGCCGCGACCGGGCAACTTCTCCTCAAACACGGCATGCAACTCGCCGTCAAGCAATCCGAGCACGACGGATCACTCATCGCGTGCGCCGCGACCTCTCCCTGGGTTCTCGGCGGCCTCGGCATCTTTGGCATATCGGCGATCGCGTGGCTAAGCACCCTGGCCAGGGTGCCCCTCAGCGTCGCCTATCCGTTCAACGCTCTGGGGTACCTGGGAATCCTGGCCGCGAGCGTGCTTGTGCTGCATGAGAAGGCCAGTATCTGGACCTGGGCAGGGACAACGCTCGTGGCCAGCGGTCTCGTCATTGTTGTACTCACCAGTCCCTGACTCTTCACGAAGCCTCAGGCAAGCATCAGGCGACGTCGTATGGAAGAAGTAACGCCGGCTATGGAGACGCTCCAGCAACCACTAGTTTCACAGACATTGCCCCTGGCGCGTGTCCCGCGACCCGCAACCCCGCGGGCCAAGGCGTCTGCCAGCCACCCGGCTCGCGACCTACTGCGTCCTATCGTCCTGGTGCTGGCCGCGTGGGGAGTAGTGATCGCCGCATATGAACTGAAGATTGCGATAGCACTCCCACTAATAATCTTGATTGCGACAGCGAGCGTGCTACGCGGCGGGCGCACCATTGTCGACCGCATCGTGCTTGCCGCAGCGCTGCTGTTCGGTATCGCGGTCGTCGGCGCGCTGCTGCTGGCCGTCTGGCCGTGGGGACTGCATCCCGTCCCCATTGCTGGGTCCGCCCTAACCGGTTTGATCATCATCGCAACCGCCTTCCGGCGGAGGCCGGTGCTTCCGCGTTTCTGCCTGCACGACGCAATATCCCTCGGCGCAGCCACCTGCGCTGCGGCTTTCCTCGCCTGGCCGCTGCTGCGATCCAGCGAGACACGGAGGCTGGCCGTGGTCGTGACGGGTGAGGACTTCGGCCGCCACATCACGCTGTTCGACGCCATCCAGAGTACCGGAGGCTACCTGTTTCAGAACTGGGATACCGCGAGGGCACACGTGTACGAGGGCATGATTGCCTATCCCTCTGGTTCCCATATGGTGAACGCAATCCTTGACAGCTTCTACCGGTCGTCGGCAACTGAACTCAGCCGACCATTCGACGCCTGCGACCATTATCTGGGTTTTGTGATCATGAACTACACATTCATGATTCTTGCCATGGCCTGGTCTGCCAGCTGGATCGCCGGTGGGTACCTCACACTCGCCCGTGCTGTCCCTCTGATCGCGTTCGTCACCGCGACCGGCTTGTCCGGCGAATATCTCAAGCTCCTCCTCTCCGGTTACCCCAGCGAAATGATGGGCATCGCCCTAGCGACGATCCTGTTCGCTCTGCTGTGCCGCCCGCTGGTTCGGACCAACCAGCAGATGGTGCTCGTCCTCAGCCTGATAGTCGCGATCGGTTTCACCTACTATCTATTCTTGCTACCGGCCAGCATGGCAGCTTTGGGCTGGATCGTCATCAGGCGGCACCGCTTTCGAGGACACTGGCCACAAACGGTAATCATCGGAAGCTGCGCCGCCGCGCTGGCCTTCTTCCCTCTCATCCTTGGACTGACAATTGCGGATCAAGCGGCCGCTCTGTGGACGATGCACAACGTCGGGCCGAGCTTCGACTACTTGATCGCCTCGGCCTGCGTTGTCGCCGTGGGGTTGTTGACCGCCCGTGGGCTCGGCTCCCGAATCTGGAGGACCTATCTTTGGTGCCTTTCCTCGTGCCTTGTCCTGTCGATCGGGCTAATGGCGGTCATTGGATTCACCAAGGGCCACCCCGGCGACGGATACTACACGGGCAAGTCGTTCCATCTAGTGCTGGCCGTCCTGGTCATCGGCACCGGGTCACTCACTCTGCTGCACATCCCGCCTGGCTTCCGCCGCTGGTCCGTCAGCACCCGTTCGCTAATTCAAGCAGTCATCATCACGATCGCGATCGCCGGGATCTTTGGCTTCATCCGGGGCGACTCGCCTTACCGGCCCCTCGGCAGGACTCCGCTGGCCAAGACCTGGTGGACCAATGAGCACCGCAATATGAAAATCGCGCAGTCCGTCATGTATCTGGCACGAGTCTACCCGCCGACCATGCCGACGCTAGTCGTCTCAGACCAGCCCTACCCCGCGTACTGCACCACGCTGTTCCTCAGCGTGGTGCAGCGCACCGCAGGGCAGGTCGCCCCAGCGCTGATGGTCCCGCTTCCGCTGGGAACCCCAGGCCGGCTCGAAGCCTCGATGCTCGCCGCTGGCCGCCCGATCCGGATCGTCGCGGAATCGCCCACGGCGTATCAGGAGGCCGTTGAGGCCAAACTCAAGCACCCGGAACTGCCCATTACCGTCGTCAGATCCGGGTTCTACGGCCGATGAACCGGTCTTGGAACACCCACCCATCAGAGCAACCAACAGGTCGACGGCGCAGGTTTCCTGGAGTCGTCGCCGTGCCCTCCCAATACCGAATGCTGCGGCTGGATCGCAGCGGCCAAGCGGGCTCACGCCCCATGAAACGCGTTCTGCGTCCACTCGACGCCGCGCTCGATGACCGCCTCTGCGGCATCCGCGCAGCGATCGATCAGGAACTCCAATTCCTTGCGTTCCACCCCGGAGAAGTTCGTCAGCACGTAAGCCGCCGGATCCATGCGCCCCGGCGGCCGACCGATACCAAAGCGCACCCGGACGTACTCCCTGCTCCCCAGCGACTGGGAGATCGAGCGCAGCCCGTTGTGCCCGCCCTCTCCACCGCCGCGCTTCACCCGGAGTTGGGCATACGGAAGGTCGAGCTCATCGTGAATGACGAGAATCCGCTCGACTGAAACCTTGTAGAACCGCGCAAGCCCGGCGACCGGCCCCCCGGAAAGGTTCATGTAGGTCAGTGGCTTCGCCAGAACGATCCTGGCCCCACCGAGGGTGAGCCGCCCCTCCCCGACCACGGCGACCGCCCTGCGATGCCGCGACAGTCTGGCAGACATCCTCTTCGCCAGGACATCGGCAACCATGAACCCGATGTTGTGCCGGTTATCGCGGTACTCCGGTCCTGGATTGCCCAGCCCAACAACGAGCCACGGCGGGCATTCCTCAGTGGTCACCGGCACGGCCTTTCAGGACCACGCGCCCCTGATACTCCCTCAGGGGCGCGTTCAACGTCGGTGTGGCGAGAAGGCCGAGTCACGCCTCTTCGGGCTCGGTCACCTCAGCGGGGCTGACGCCCGCCATGTCCTCAGCCGTCGGCGACACCCGGACGGTCGCGACCGCGACGCCTGGGTCGGTCGCCAGCTCAGCGCCCTCCGGCAGCACGACGTCGCCCGCCGTGACCTGGGCACCGGCTTCGAGGCCCGCGACCGAGACCTCCAGGTGGTCTGGCAGGCGAGCAGGGTCGGCGAGGACCGAGAGCACGTCGCGCTCGTTCGTCACCAGGGTCCCCGGCGCGGCTTCTCCGACGAGCTGGATCGGCACATCGATCGTCAACCGCTCACCATGGCGAACGATCAGGAGGTCGACGTGCTCGAAGGTGTCCTTGATCGGATCGCGCTGGATTGCCTTCGGCAGGGCCAGCGCCTCGGTGCCATCGTTGATCTCGATAGTGAACACCTGAGTCATTCCGCCGTGACGAATGGCGGCGGCGAGCTCGCGCGCTGGTAGCGCGATATGACGGGGCTTCTCGCCGTGGCCGTACAGCACGGCGGGCACCTTGCCGGCCCGGCGGGTACGGCGTGCCCCACCTTTGCCGAACTCCGTCCGGAGCTCGGCGCTGATCTTTACCTCGGACACGGTGGATCCTTCTGCAAGATGGTCTGTCGCGAAAACACTGGCGGCGGTGCTCGGACAAGGGGGCGCACGGGCACTGTCCCGAAGCACCGCGTCGATCGCGGCACCCGCTCGACCATCGTGGCAACACATCAAGCCTTGAACCACTCAAGCCCGCGCAGCACCCTCTCCGTGGCAACCGCACCAGCGTACCCGAACGGCCTGCCCGCTCTGCGAGCGGTCCCACAGTCTGTTGGCGCGACGGTCACCCGGGCGTGAAGCCGCCCACCCTCACCCCGAACCTGGCGGGGGAACGTACGGCGGGGGAACCGGACGGGCGATCCCCCAGTACGGAGGCGGGGACGCTGGAGGGGGATACGGCGGTACCCCAGGCGGTACCCCATACGGCGGTATCCCCGGCCGGGTCGGGGCCCCCTGCTGCGGCGGAACGCCTCGCTGGGGCACTCCTCGCGGCGCTGCCCCCTGCCCCGGCCTGCTCTGCCCTGGCCTGCCCTGCGCCGGCCTGCCCTGCGCCGGGCTGCCCTGCGGTGGCGCGGTCCCGTGCGGTGGCGCGGCGCCTTGCGCCGGCATGCCGTGCGGTGGCGTCGCAGGCGCCGCGCCAGACCTGCTGGGGCCACTCCCCTGAGCCGGCGCGGCAACGAGACTGCCGAGGGCGACCGCGAGGTGCGGCTCCTCGATCGAGATGGGGGCGACCCCGAGGGCCCGGTGCAGCAAGGTCGCGACCAGGGGAATCCGGCTCGACCCGTCCACCGGAAAGACCGCCGCAAGGTCTGACGGCCGGATCCTGGCATCGGAGAGCACCCCGAGCGTCACCGTGATCGTTCGTTCCAGCACCGGCCGTGCCATGTCCTCGAACTGCTCCCTGCCGAGGGGCGCATCCACCCTCAGCAACGGAACACTGACGACGGTCGAGGCCGCCCGGGACAGGCGCTCCTTCGCCTCTCGAACGCCGTCCCACAGCGCTCTGGAGGCCTGGAGTTCGAGGGAGGACCCCGGCTGGGTCAGCTGCTTCCAGGCCCCATCATCGGGCCTGACCTGCTCCCGGAGATACGCGACAATCGCAGCATCGATGTCGTTCCCTCCGACGTCCGCCATTCCGCCGGTCGCGACGACCTCGAACCCCCGGGCTCCCATCCGCAGGACCGTCGCCTCGAATGTGCCGCCTCCCAGGTCGTAGACCAAGACGTGTCGCCCGGACGGAACGACGACCCGTTGAGTGCTGACGAAGTAACACGCAGCCGCGATCGGCTCAGGGACCAGGCACGGGGCAGGCACTCTCGCGGCTGCCGCGGAGGCCGCGAGGACGGCTCTGCGCCGCTGGCCCCACCCGACGGGGTAGGGCAGCACCACGGTCGGGATTCTGGTCCTGGTAAGGACGCAGGCCTCCGCGTACGCCTTGCCGAGCACCGCTCCGATCAGCCACGAGACGTCGTACTCGCGATCGCCTAGCAGGACCCTTCCCTCGTCGATCCGACGCTTCGGGCTGGGCTCGAAGCGGCCGGGGGCGCGCAGCGCGCCCCGCTCCGCTTCCTTTCCGACCACCAGCGCACCGCTGTCCTGCGCGAAGACCCCGGCCGGCAGAAGCGGCGCGCCATCGAACGTCACCGGACGGGTCCACCCGTTCGGCCCGCTCACGACAGCGATCGCGTTGGACGTGCCAAAGTCGATCGCAACCTGCCACTGTCCATGCACGGTTCTGAGTATGCCGCGAGGCGGCTGCCCCGGGGCTGTCAGGAGAGCCCACCAAACAGCGTCGTTACCGACCCGTCGTCGAACACCTCCTGGATCGCCCGCGCGATCAGCGGCGCGATGGAGAGAGTAGTGATCTTGTCAAGCTGCTTGTTGTCCGGCAAGGGCAGGGTGTTGGTCACGACGATCTCGCTGATCTTGCTGTTCCGGATCCGCTCTGTCGCCGGATCGGACATCAGCGCGTGAGTCACCGCGACGACAACATCTGCCGCGCCCGCGTCCAGCAGGATGTCGGTCGCTTTGACGACCGTGCTGCCAGTGCCGATCATGTCGTCCACGATCAGGCAGTGCCGCCCGGCGATCTCACCGACGACGCTCTTCGCGACGACGTGGCCGGGCTTCAGCGGGTCCCGGGTCTTGTGGATGAAGGCGAGCGGGCATCCACCCAGCTTGTTCCCCCAGCGCTCTGCGACCTTCACCCGCCCGGAGTCCGGGGCGACGACCGTGATTGGCCGGTCGGAGTACTTCGAGACGACGTACTCCGCGAGCAGGTCCATCGCGAACAGGTGATCGACCGGACCGTCGAAGAACCCCTGGAGCTGGGCGGTGTGCAGGTCGATGGTCAGGATCCGGTCCACCCCGGCGGTCTTGTACAGGTCAGCGATCAGCCGCGCGGAGATCGGCTCCCGCCCGCGGTGCTTCTTGTCCTGCCGGGAGTACGGGTAGTACGGAAGGACCATCGTGATCTGCTTGGCCGATCCCCGCTTGAGCGCGTCGACCATGATCAGCGACTCGACAAGCCACTTGTTGACCGGCTCGACCATGGATTGGACGACGAAGGCGTCAGATCCCCGGACGGATTCCCGGTAGCGCACGAACAGCTCTCCGTTGGAGAAGTCGTACGCGTCCGTCGGGGTCGGCGCGATGCCGAGCACGTCACCGATCTCCTCCGCCAGGGCCGGAAACGCCCTGCCGGAGAACAGCATCATCGACTTGCCATTTGCCGACTTGCCCTGGCCTGAACTCTTGGTGCGCATCTGCCGAACCGCTTTCAGTGGTAAGGGGGTCCCGGTCACTGCGGGCCACCCTCGGTCGGAACGTCAGCCGGCCCACTCCCATCGTTGCGGCTGGCATCAGCAGCCCTGACACCGGGTCCGGCAAGACTGGGATCCGCCACACCGCCGGCGCCGGAGGAGGGGCCGGCGAGCGATTCCCGTCCGACTCCCCCCGCAGCGGGCTCTGGCCGCAGATGCGCAAACGGGCCGACCTGTCGCCCGGCCTCGATGACCGACTCGACCACATGCGCCCGGACAACGGTCGCTCCTGCTCCGACAACTCCGTCGATAATGGTCGTGTCCGGACCGACAACAGCACCGCTGGCGATCGAGGTGTGTCCCCGCAGATGCGTGTTCGGCTCGATCACGGCGTCGGGTTCCAGGACGACCGCCACGTCGATCCACGCAGTCGCCGGATCGACGATCGACACCCCGGACCGCATCCACGCCTCGTTGATCCGGTCACGCATCAGGGCCCGGAGGGTCGCCAGCTCCGCCCGATCGTTCGCGCCGAGCGTCTCGGTCGGAGTGGCTGCCAGGTGCGCGCCAGCGCGGGCTCCCTCAGCGATCAGCAGGCCAAACACGTCGGTGAGGTACTCCTCACCTTGATCGTTATCGGTGGAAAGCTTGCCGAGCCCGGTGCGCAGCGCCGCCGCGTCGAAGACGTACGCTCCCGCGTTGATCTCACGAATCATGCGCTGGGACGCCGTCGCGTCCCGCTCCTCGACGATGCCGGTCACCTGCCCGTTCTCGTCCCGGAGCACGCGCCCCAGCCCGTACGGATTGTCCACCTCGGCCGTGAGCACGGTCGCGGCCCTGCCCTCCCGCTGGTGGCCTTCGACCAGTGCCCGCAGGGTCTCTTCCCGCAGCAGGGGAATGTCACCGTTCAGCACGACGACGGTGCCGGACCGTTCCGGCACGTCCTGGAGCGCGATCCGCACGGCGTGGCCGGTCCCCCGCTGCTCTGCCTGCAGCACCGTTGACGCCGCTGGCGCGACGGCCGCAACGTGTCCCTCCACCTGCTGCGCCCCACGACCGACCACGACGAGGGTGCTGGCGTGCGGCAAGGCTCGCTCAACGGCGGAGAGCACGTGGCCGAGCATGCTGCGCCCGAGGATCGGGTGCAGCACCTTCGGGAGCCTCGACCGCATCCGCTTCCCCTCGCCAGCGGCAAGAACGATCACTGTGCACGATCGGGCATCACTTCCCAGACCGGAAGTCACGGGCTACTCCTTCGGGAGTCGACAGCGCAAACGCCCATCATGCTAGTCACCTCGCCCCGACCTGCTGGTCTGGCTGCTCCGCTCGTCCACCGCAGGTTCCGCGCCGCATCCCTGAGCGTTCTCAGTCGACCGGGGCTCGATCACAGCACGCGACGGCGAACCTCGTCAGTGAAATTCGGGACGCCACACCGATCAAGGCGCACCAGGAGCGCTTGGAGATCCATAGGTGGACGGCGGCAGCGGCCAATCTGGCGAGACAAACCGCGCAGTACCAGAGCTGGCGCCAGATCAAGACATTCAAGAAGAACAGTGTCTGGGTGTACGACGTCGACCTGGTGCGGTCGCAGAGACGCCGCCGGAAAGTCTCCGAGATTGAACGTCACCACCGACCGGGCTCCACCGGCGATTGCCGCAGCCAGAACATGCCGATCGTCCAGATCGGGTAACTCCAACTCCGGCACCACCGGCTCCCATCCGTGGACCATCGCCAGCGGAAAGGCCGCGTTCATCACCTCCAGTGTCCGGTCGAACGCCTGCGGGTTCACCTGCCGTTTGGCCAGCACATTCCGGCGTACCTCCGCCAGAATCGCCGCAGACCACGCCGGCCGGAACAGCTCCTCCTCCGCCAACGTCAGAAAGGTGTCCCGAAGGTAGTTGGGGAACAGCACACAGGCATCGAGCAGGATGACAGGCACGGCTACCGGTCGCCCTCCACACCGTCGTCGTCATACAGTCCCAGATCCTCGGTCAGCGACACCAACTCATCCAGTGCCCGCCCTCGCGCCATGCGGCACCGCTCCTGGTAGTCGAGGACGTCCATCAGTCGCACCCGCCGGTGGTTGCCGGGACGTTCGAAGGGAATCTCGCCCTGGTCGAGCAGCTTGATCAGTGTCGGGCGGCTGACGCCAAGCAGATCAGCAGCCTCCTGGGTGGTCAGCCGCTGCGCCACTGGCTCCACTGCGATCGCCCGCCCCGCCCGCATCGCGGCAACCGTGCGCGCCAGAACCTCCCGAATGGCGGCTGGCAGTACGACCGCCACCCCCTCGGCACCCGACACCGACGTCGCTCCCATCGGGGTCGCAACCAGAGCGGCCAGAGCATCCAGCGCCCGCTGCTCTGCCGGATCAACCGGCGGCAGCACCGGCTTCTCGATCATCGCGGTCATGATCGACCCCCTATCGAGCCCACCAAGGCAACTCACCCCAGCATGACAACAATTCGAAAAAATCGCAACACGCTCATCGGTGGCGCCGTCCTGCAGATCAGCCTCGACCATGGCCGGGAGAGTATCCCGCCAAACTTGGGCACCTTAGGCACAACTTGATCTTGCTCGGCTGTCAGGACTCGAACCTGAAACTTGCGATCCAAAGTCGCAGGTGTTGCCGATTACACCACAGCCGATCGGCGCCGCCACCGCGCGCATCGCCAGCAGTGACACCTGTAGAGGGTACCCACTCCTTCTCGAACGCGCTGAGCGCCCCGGCAGTCCCAGTGCGTACCTCGGTGCCGCCGATGCGTACCTGGCTGTTGCCGATGCGTTCGCGAGTCCGACCCAGATGCCTGGCACCATAGGGATGTGATCGACCCATCTCCCGGCGACCCGGAGTCCACGATCCACGGTTCCCGACCCGCCCAGCCCATGGTCAGCCATCCCACAAAAAGGAGCAAATCAGGCTCAAGGGTACGAATGTCGTCAGCCCAGCGCAGGGAACAACTGATCTTGACCGGACGGCAGCTGTTCGCGGAGCGCGGGTTCGACGGGACCTCCATCGAGGAGATTGCCGCTCGGGCAAAAGTCTCCAAACCCGTCGTCTACGAGCATTTCGGTGGCAAGGAAGGCCTCTATGCCGTCGTGGTCGACCGCGAGGTGCGGTCCCTGCTCGAACGGCTCACCACCGCCTTGACCGGGGGACATCCCAGGGAACTGGTCGAGCAGGCCGCGCTGGCGCTCCTGGACTACATCGAACAGGAGACCGACGGATTCCGGGTCCTGGTCCGGGAATCGCCGATCATGTCTGCGGCCGGCAATTTTTCCAGCGTCCTCAACGATGTCGCGCACCAGGTTGAGCACATCCTCGGCGCGGAATTCAAGGCGAGGGGCTACGACCCGAAGCTGGCGGAACTGTACTCGCAGGCGCTGGTCGGGATGGTTGCCCTGGCCGGACGCTGGTGGCTTGAGGTGCGCAAACCCCGCAAGGACATCGTCGCGGCGCACCTGGTCAACCTCGCCTGGAACGGGCTGTCCCACCTCGACGCCAAACCAATCCTGATGACTCGCGGGCACAGATAGCAGCTCGCGGCACTCAACCACCAGCTCGCTGCCCTCGGTCACCAGCCTGCGGCCCTGCGCCCGGCTTCAGGTGCC
>JAFGOK010000671.1 GCA_016926535.1 Micromonosporaceae bacterium
ACTGGCAGGCCCAGCGAGACCGCCTCGACCTCCAGGCGGGACGCCAGCTCCGGATTGAGGTCGGCCTTGTTGACGCACACAGCCGCGCGGACATTGAGCTGCTTGGCCAGCGCTGCGACCCTGTGCAGGTCGTGCAGCCCGGCACAGGTCGGCTCCGTCACGATCAAGGCGGCCCGCGCCCCGGTCAATGAGGCGATGACAGCACAGCCGAGCCCGGGAGAACCGTCCTCGACCGCCAGATCCCGGTCGGCCGTCCGGGCGACGACCTGCCCTTCCTCGCGCACCTGGGACACCAGCTTGCCACTGTTCTTGCGGCCAGGCGCCAGCCGGGCATGAATCAGCGGCCCGATCCTGGTCTCCGAAACGAACCACTCGCCCTGGGGCTGGGTGACCAACTCGACAGCCTGGACCGGGCAGGTGTCGACACAGACCCCGCACCCCTCGCACGCGGTCGGATCGACGACATACCCGTTGCCGCCTGCGTCGCCCTCATCCGGGCCGATCGCGTCAAACCGGCAATAGTCGGCGCAGATCCCGCACTCAATGCAGGTGGCCTGGTCGACTACTGCGGTTGCTCCCCCAGAAAACAGCCACCGCCCCCGGACCTCCGGTTCCAGAACGAGGTGCAGGTTGGCTGCATCGGCATCACAGTCGACGGCGATGACCCGATCAGCATGATCACGAGAGGCCAAGTCAAGGAATGAGGCAGTGATGCTAGTTTTTCCCGTGCCGCCCTTACCGCTGACCACGACCAGCTCCAGCGGCCCGTCCGGGCCGGAGGCATCAGAGGTCACCGTAGGACGCTGCGCTGATCGATCATCGGGCCATGGATCAGACACCGGGTCCAAAGCGGTGGAGCCCGCCGCCTTGACTCGCTCCTGACGGGCCAGCGCCCGCAGGTCGGCAGCGAGGCTGGTGTACGCGGGGAACAACTCCGCAAACCTGTCGACGATCACGTCGCCCCGAGAGTAACGCTCAGCGATCCGCCGATCATTTGGGATCTCCAGGAGCACCGGGATGCCCTCGGCATAGCAGTAGTCGGCCACCGCACTGTCGCCGGTACCGACCCGGTTGATGGCCACGGCGAATGGGACCCCCAATCGCCGAGTCATCTCGACGGCCAGTCGCAGATCGTTGAGGCCGAAGGGAGTCGGCTCTGTGACCAGGAGCGCGACGTCGGCGGTCCGCATCGTCTCGACCGCCGGGCAGGTGGTGCCCGGAGGGGCGTCCAGGATCAGGGTGTGCCCCGCGGGAGCCGCCGTGATCGCGGCCCGGATCACCTCCGGGGTCATACTCTGCCCGACCTCGGTCTCCCCCTGGCAGAAGGCGAGGGTGCCCCCCTGCCCCCTCCTCACGGTGCCCTCGGAGACGGTCCCGATGGTCCTGGGCACCTCCCGGATTGCCTGTTGCGGGCAGGCCAGAGCACATCCGCCGCAGCCGCTGCACAGTTCGGGAAAGGTCAGCACCGTTGCCGCGGTGACGAGCAGGGCGCCGCCCCGGCAGGCCAGGACGCATGCACCGCAGTGATTACAGCGATCAGCATCAATCTCCGGGACCATGGAGGTCACCGCGGTCCGCCGGTGAACGGTCGGTTTCAGGAACAAATGCCCGTTGGGCTCCTCGGCGTCACAGTCAACGTAGGCCACCGGCCCGCCCTGATCAGCCAGCACCACCGCCAGGCTGGTCGCGACGGTCGTCTTGCCCGTGCCACCCTTGCCGCTGGCCACAGCGATCCGGATGGCCTGACCGGGGGCCGAAGGCCCCCCCTTCCGGTCACTCATGCTCGCAGCCCCCTTCGTCGCCGTTAAAGATATATCTTTAACCTATCTTTGAAAACAGCGACGCGCCACCTGGCGACCTCAGACGTTGAACCCCAGCGCCCGCAACTGCTCCCGCCCATCGCTGGTGATTCGTTGCGGCCCCCAGGCCGGTTTCCACACCCAGGTGACGCAGATGGTGATCTCCAAACCAAGATCACCAAGTGCCTGGTACACCTGTTCCCTGAGGACGTCGGCGTCCGGGCAGGCCGGCGAGGTGAGCGTCATGTCGACCGCGACGCTGTCTTCCTCAACCCTGACGTCATACACGAGGCCCAAGTCGACCACGTTGATGCCGATCTCCGGATCGATGACCCCTTTCAGCGCCTCGACCACCCGCGCTGCGATGTCCTGACCGGCGGTGTTCTGGCCAGCCACGTCCTGACCGGCCTGGTCCTGCTCGCCCATCCCTGCTCCCTTTCCACTCAATCCGGCCAACCCGGCGGTTGTCTATCCGGCCGGTTAGCTATCCGGCCGGCTTGCCCGGCTCCCGGCTAACCGACGGCCCCGTCCATCCCCAGGTCGATGAGCCGGTTGAGCTCCAGGGCGTACTCCATGGGCAGTTGCCGGGCGACCGGCTCGATGAACCCCCGAACGATCATGCTGAGAGCCTGCTCTTCTGGGATGCCCCGGCTCATGAGGTAAAACAGTTGCTCCTCGCCGACCCGCGAAGCGCTGGCCTCGTGCCCCAGCGAGACCTCCTCCGCGCGAACGTCGGCATGGGGGTAGGTATCCGCCCGCGAGGCCCCGTCCAGCAGCAGTGCATCGCACTTGACCGTCGAGGTCGTCTCACGGGCGCCCTCGGCGACCAGCACCCTGCCCCGGTAGGAGGAACGGCCGGAGCCCCGGACGATCGACCGTGCGATCACCGCCGATGACGTGTACGGGGCTGAGTGGATCACCTGTGGGCCCGCATCCTGGTGCTGACCAGTGGCTGCCATGGCGATGGTGAACACCTCAGCCCGAGCACCGCGACCGGCCAGGATGGTCGTCGGGTACTTCAT
>JAFGOK010000135.1 GCA_016926535.1 Micromonosporaceae bacterium
AGCGGGATGTCCCGACCGCTCCGGGACAGGATCCCCACCCGGGTGATCACTCGCTCGTTGGTGAAGACGTAGTGGGTCGTCCGCCAGCGCAGCCACGGAACGAACGACAGTACGGCCAGCGCGACGAGCGCGACGACGCTGACAACGATCGCGACAATCGTCCCGGCGTTCTCGACGAACGTCCACGCCACCGCGGTGCCGGCGGCGCAGACCGCCAGCCAGAATATCGGCGCTATCAGCGCCTTCCAGTGCGGATGAAGGTGACGAACCACCTGCTCGTCACTGGTGAGCACAGTCTGAGGGAATCCCACACATACCTCCTTGGCCATCGCCGGGGCGAACGTGCACGACGTCGCCGACGGCCAGCACAGTATGCTCACCGCCGCCGCCGCGCACGACCAGCCGCCCCTCGACATCGATCTCGTGAGCGATGCCGTCGAGTGTTGCGCCACCTGGCAACGAAACCAGCACGCTGGAGCCAAGCGTCGTGCAGTACTCCTGGTAGGCGCTCCGCAGCCCAGACCGGTCAGGATCCCCGGCGCAGGAACGCCAGCGGACGTACCAGGTCTCAAAGTCACGCAGAAAGGCCACCAGGACCGAATGGCGATCCTGGCACCTGGCTCCGACCAGCGAGAGCGAGGTGGCCATGGGATGGGGCAGTTCCTCCTCGCGGAGGGTCACGTTGAGTCCCGTCCCGACGACGACCGCCAGCGGACTGGCAGCCGGCCCGCTGAAGGTCTCAGCGAGGATGCCCGCGCATTTCCTCTGGCCGACCATGAGATCGTTTGGCCACTTCAGCCCAGCGTCAACCGCACCGACTCGGCGGACCGCCTGGGTCAGGGCCACCCCGGCGAGGAGCGGAAGCCATCCGAACCGGTCTGCTGGGACCGTCGGCCATCGGTGCCTGGGCAGCCCTGGACGCAGCAACACGCTGACGGCGATGCCCGCCCGGGGCGGGGACTGCCAGCTCCGTCCGAGGCGTCCCTTCCCGGAGACCTGCTCTTCCGCAACGAGGATCGTCCCCTCGTCCGCGCCCCTGCCACCGGCCGCCACCAGGTCCGTATTCGTTGACGCCGCCCGTCCAACCACCCGGAGCGCCGTCCACAGTCCTCCAGGAAGCAGGACGGCGCCCCGCAGGTCGGACTCGCTCAGCGGCTGCCGTTCAGAGCATGAGCCCTCAAGATCCAAATACCCTGCGCCCATCACGCGACAAGCCTAGTCAGCCCAGGTCAGCGTCCTGCTCTTCGACCTGTTCCTCGGGCTCGGCATCACCGATCCACTCTGTCAGGTCCGCCATGTACGCGTTCCACTCGCGGAAATCAGCTTCAAGGACCGCGTACGTCTCATCCATTTCCTCGAAGAACAGTCGCGCCTCGTACGCCTCGACGGCGGCGAGAACCACGTCGCCAACACTCAGCCCGGTACGCGCTGCGATCCGGGCAAGTTTGGCCTCAGTGTCCTTGGACACAGGTACCGTCGATTCGGCCATACGATGACCTTACCGTTTCGCGAAAATAGCCCGTCTTGCGGCTGCTATCCCTTTCATCGGCGGGTCGGCATGGGTCTTGAGGGAATGTCCGCCACGATCACTGGGAACCCTCAGTGGAGCGCTTCCACCGCGCGACCACGATGAGCAGCACCAATACTCCGACGCCCACCAGGCCAGCTCCGACCAAGACCAGCGGCAGCGCCCGGAAGGTCTTGAACACCGGGCTCGGCTCCGCCGAGGCGCTCGCCCCCCCGACCGTCTCAACGACCGTGACCGTGTACTCCGCGACCTCCCTCCGGAGGTCGACCGTCGCGGGCAGGAGCAGCGGCGCGCTGCCAGCAGCAGGATCGATGGTTGCCAAGGTCACAACTTCGACACCATCGGTGATACCTGTCGCCGAATGGGTGATGGTGCACTGAGTCGGAGCGAGAAAGGTCATCGGGACGTCAAGGCTGCGCTCCGTCGCCTCGTCGTGCGCTTCGAGGACGACGGCCCCGGTAGAGCCGTCAGCGCAGCGGACCTCGATGGCGGCATCGGAATCCCGCCCAGTTGCCCCGCCCTGGACCTGCAGCGAAAGTCGCAGCCGGGTCGCATTGACGAAACGCCAGGTCGCCGTGCAGGTCGTCGGATCGGCCCCGGGGCGCAGAGTGACGACCAGGGGACCGGGCGGCCGGTCTCCGTCCTGATCCGGATCCATGATCGACTTCTGCTCCGCCACGCCGCCAGCGCAGTCGAAGGTCGAGAGTTTCCAGCCCCCGTCCGCAGCCGTGCGCGGAGCGATCGGGGTGACCAGATAGGCACCGGAGGCGAGGGAGCCGACCCCGTCCCCGGCGGCGTCCACCGCCGCGCCAGAGGACTCCGTCGACGCCGTCGCGGACCAGCCGGCCCCGTCCCCATCCACGGCGACGACGGCGAACGCCCCGCTCCCCTTCGCCCCTGAGGTGGCCATCTTCAGCCGCAACCCGCCAGAGGATCGGGCGACCCGCAGCACGCACTCCACCGCGACCCCTGCGGTGACCGGCACGGTCACGGTCTGACCGCTCGGCGTGATCTCGGTGCCGGCGCAGTTCGCGCCGCTCAGCCGCCAGCCGGCGTCGCCCTCGGCCGCTGGTGGGGTCACCGTGAGGGTGTATGTCCCTGGGCTGATCGAGGAAAGGTCAGCGCCAGTCGCCGCCGCGGCGGTCCCGTCACCGGCGGGGGTCGCCGTCAGCGGCCAGGACCCGCTGGAGCCGGAGACCGCGACGCCGAACGTCCCCCCGCCGCCCTCGCTGGACACCCGGACAGTCAGGCCGGCGGGCGCTACTGGTGGTTCGTAGACATAGGTACACGTCAGCACCTCACCGGCGACCAGGTGAAGATCCGCCTTTCCGGCAGCGACGTCGACCGTCGCACTGCCTACGGCGACCCCTCCCCCCTTTGACGGGACGCAGCCAAGCTCCGCGACCCGCCACCCGGTTGGAGCAGGTCCTGTCACCTGGTACGAGGCCGTCCCGATCGGCCGGACGAATACCTGCGCAACGGCGTCGCCGGACGTGGCCAGCGTGAACGACTTGGCCGGGCTGAACCCGAAGGTCGTCGCGAAGGTGAAGCGCTGGGCGAAACCGACCGGACGGGTGGTTTTCGCCCGGACGATGATCGTGCTGGTCGGGCTCGCGCCCTTGACGTAATAGGCGAAGCAGAACAAATGCCTTATACCAGATGGAAAAGCAAGCCACTGAACGTTACCGCCGGACCGGCCGTCGGCTCCACAGCGGAACGCGGCGAACGACAGCGCGGCGTTCCCCAGCAGCGGCCGGTTGGGCTGCCCGGCCTGGACCCACAGCTGGCGACGCATCGCGCGGGTGACCTGGTCCTCGGTCAACGTCACAGTCACCGCCCCAGCGATCGTGCCTTCGGCCGTCTGCCCAGCGTTGCCCAGCCGCGGAACCTCCGCGATCGTCGGACCAGCCTCGCCGAGGACTCCGGTGACGGTCGAAAGCACCCCGGTGCGCTGGTGGCCGGAGCCGAAGGTGAACCGCCACCCGGCCAGGGGCTCGCACCCGTTGCTCGTCCTGGTCTCGACCTCCGGAGTGACGTAACGCCCGTCGGTGTACTCGCTGTCCCGGCCTGGGACAACCGGAGCCTCGATCCGGTCGTCCTTGACCCTGCCGACCATGACCTTGCTGTAGTCAGGGCAGGTCCGGGCCGCAAGCGTCACCCGATACTGGGTCGCAGCGGAGGTCGCTCCGGTGGCCAGGCCCTCCGCCCCGGCGGGCCCCGCCGGGGCCAGACCGCCGATCAGGGCAAGGAGCGCCACCATCGCGCTGGTTGCCGGGAGGTTTCGCAGCATGCTTGTCAACGTGACACCTCGTCCGCGCTCGGATGCTTGAGTATGACCTCACCAGACCGCCGCCGGTTCCCAATACTGCCGTCGGATACAGTCCCGGGTGATGACCGTCGCCACTTCCCGCCCCAGACCGCCCCGGCTGATCCTCGCGTCCGCGAGCCCTGCCCGGCTCAAGACGCTCCGCTCGGCCGGCATCGACGCCGAGGTCGTGGTGAGCGGGGTTGACGAGTCCACAATCACCAGCGAGGACCCGGGCACGCTCAGCGAAGCCCTGGCTCGGCTCAAGGCGCAGGCCGTCGCCTCGGCGCTGGCCGGGCGCGACGGCGAGGGCAGTTCGGGGGAGGTGGCCGAAACGGTCGTGCTCGGCTGTGACTCCGTTCTGGCGTTTGGCGGGGAGATCCTCGGCAAGCCTGCCGACGCCGCCGAGGCGGCCGAGCGGTGGCGGAGGATGCGCGGGGCCAGTGGCGTTCTCCATACCGGCCACTGCCTCATCTCAGTCACGACAGGCAAGCTGGCAGAGGCGATCGCCTCGACCGTCGTCCATTTCGCGGACGTGACCGAGGACGAGATCGCCGCCTACGTTGCGACGGGAGAGCCCCTCCGGGTCGCCGGCGCCTTCACGATCGACGGGCTCGGTGGCCCCTTCGTCGAGCGGATCGACGGTGACGCCGGGACAGTCATCGGGCTGTCCCTCCCGCTGCTCCGCAGGCTACTGCGATCGCTCGGGCTGGAGTTCACCGACTTCTGGAACGCTGGAATCCCTCCGGCCGGCTGAGGCGCCGCCAGGCCCGCCACGGGCGATCGGGAGGATCGCCACCGCAGCGACCGCCAGGAACACCGGTACCAGCAGGAACGCAGTGTGTGGATCAATCTGGTCCGCAATCGCGGCCAGCAGGAAGGGCGCGACGCCGAAGGCGAACCCGAACGCGTAGGCCGATCTCGCGGTCGCGAGGTCGGCCTGACCGTCGGAGTGGTCGATTGCCAGCGCCATCCCCAGCGGAAAGTGAACGGCGATCCCGAACCCGCACACGACCAGGCCG